>CBHEUU010000431.1:0-4724 GCA_965990355.1 uncultured Chitinophagaceae bacterium | reverse complement strand
TTCCTGGGCAGCCACGCCGCCAATGGGTTGGAACAGCTGGGATTGTTATGGTCCAACTGTAACGGAAGCAGAGGTAAAAGCGAACGCGGATTATATGTCCACTCATTTAAAGAAATACGGTTGGCAATACATCGTGGTGGATATCCGCTGGTACGTTGGTAATGATAAAGCACATGGTTATAATGAAACAAATCCGGATTATACAGTAGATGAATATGGCCGTTTTCAGCCTGCGGTGAACAGGTTTCCTTCTGCCGCTGGTGGCAAAGGATTTAAGCCATTGGCTGATTACCTGCATAGCAAAGGATTGAAATTTGGGATCCATATCATGCGCGGTATTCCGATAATCGCAGTAAACCGCAACCTGCCGATAAAAGGAACAAAAGTTACTGCAAAGGATATCTATTCAGAAAAAGACCAGTGCAAATGGTTAAAGGATATGTACACGATTGTTCCTGGAAAGGAAGGTGCGCAGGAATATTACAATTCTCTTTTTGAATTGTATGCTTCCTGGGGACTTGATTTTGTAAAAGTGGATGATCTTTCTTCACCCATCTATTTTGCCGGAGAAGTGGAAATGATCCGTAAAGCGATTGACCGCTGCGGCAGGAAAATTGTATTAAGCACTTCACCTGGTGAAACGCCGATAGATCATGCGCAACACGTACAGGAGCACGCAAATATGTGGCGCACAGTAGGGGATTTCTGGGACAACTGGCCTCAACTGAAAGAACATTTCGAAGTGTTTGACCGCTGGAATAAATGGCGCGCCAAAGGCGCATGGCCTGATGGTGACATGTTGCCTATGGGTCGTATCGGGGTCCGTGCGGAGAGGGGTAATCCACGCATGGCGGCTTTTACAAAAGATGAACAATATACATTGATGACCTTGTGGTGCATCTTCAAATCACCATTGATGTTTGGCGGCAACCTGCCGGATAATGATCCTTTCACGCTTTCACTGCTTACCAATAAAAGGGTGCTGGATGTATTAAACAAGAGTGAGCATAACCGGCCTCTTTTCAACGAAGCAGAAAAAGCGGCCTGGATAGCTGATGAACCGGCAACAGGAGTTAAATACCTTGCAGTATTCAATAAAAAAGATGACCCTTCAGCTGTTCGTATTCCTGTTGATCTTAAACAATTGGGGGTTAAAGCATCCTGTACCATAACTGATCTGTGGTCTGGAAAAACGCTGGGTGTTTTTTCCGGGGAGTTCGCTCCGGAGATCAACCGGCATGGCGCAGGGTTGTACAAGATCGTTGTAAAACGATGATCAAATAAACCAGAGATAAATAACAACTCTTTAGGGGCTATTGTCGCAATAGCCCCTTTTTTTGTCATAATAATAGGGCCTGCTTCCCAATTGTTGATCTTAATTTTACTTCAGGATCAGCCGGTCAACCCGGGCAGGTCTTATTTTTATAATCACTAAAACCTTTTACAATGACCAAAATGAATCCTTATCTGAATTTCGATGGTAATGCAGAAGAAGCTTTTAATTTTTACAAATCCGTTTTCGGCGGAGAATTTGATGGTTTGTTCAGAGCTACTGAGATGCCCGAGGCTGGCAACATACCGGAAAATGAAAAGAATCGCATTATGCATATTTCCCTGCCGGTTGGTGACGGCACACGCCTGATGGCTTCAGACATTTTCCCTTCTTTCGGTCACAAACTGACAGTAGGCAATAATGTGCAGATTTCCCTTCACCCTGATAGCCGCGAAGAAGCTGACCGCCTTTTCAATGGCCTCTCCGCTGGTGGAAAGGTAGAAATGGCTATGGCTGATGCTTTCTGGGGTGCATATTTTGGAAGTTTCACGGATAAGTTTGGAATTTACTGGATGATCAATCATGAGATCAGGAAATAAGTAATAGCCGGCATTGCCGGCTATTTAACAATTTCAGTTTTTGAACTGATACTAAACCCGCTAAAACATCCCAATACATTTTCACCTGTTATGGTGCTCTGCAATGTTACCGGTGTTGCAAAGGGACCTTCATTGTCAATAGCCTTGTCAAAGCTTTCCCAAAAGTTGTATACTTTTCTTTCTACGCTCACCAGGAAATAACGGACGGAATCACCAACCTCAAAACCCTGGTTTTGTGTCAGCCGGATATATTCTCCATTGGTCAGATCGTCTGTTCCGCTGGCGCGCCGGTTGCGCCCCAGTGCGGCCCATCCGAAATTATTACGGTTCGAATAGTATTGCCAGTAATACATTTGGGTATTGCCGATCGTATCAGGGTCCTGGTAGTGTGCAGTCATCCTTGCCTTTGGTTTATTGTGGTCTTCTGCATCAATATAATGATAACCGCTGGTGATGCTGTCGAGCTTAACCGGCTGCAGTAATGCTGTAATGGAAGAATATTGTTTGCCGTCCGCTTCTATTTCCAGCAAATAATATTTACCCGGTGTTCCTTTCAATGTTTGTGACGGATTAGTGAATATCCGTGGATCAAAATAAACTCCCTTGCGCAAACTATCAGGGATCTGGGGCTGATTGGTTTCCTTCAGTTGTACTTTGGTGGAAGGATCCCAGCTATAGGTTTTATCAGGGAGCAACATTCCCTCTGTAATGCTGACATTAGCATTGCTGACAGCGATACTTTGAAAACTGGGTGAATAATAATCCTGGCTGCGGCTCAAGACCACATAATTATATTGCGGTATTTCATTGTTGATATAGGCTTCTACAATCAGCAAGGGTTCGCCGGAATTCAGTTTGATATCAAAATCCCTTTCGCAGGAAGATAAACCTGCAAAGGGCAGTAACAGTAACCAACTCACTATACGCTTATAAAATGTTTTCATTGGTCAGAATTTAAAATTCCAGGTCACGCCAGGCATAATAGGGAAGAGGAATACTTTCTTTCCCTGTATCGTCCGCTCACTATCATCCGTGTCCAGGTAAATAAAATAAGGGTTGTACCGGTTGTATAGATTATAGATGCTGAAATTCCAACTGCTTTTAAACCGTTTGGTGCTTTCTGGTTTGGGTGTATAGGTAAATGCAATATCCATCCGGTGATAAGCTGGCATGCGGTAATCGTTAATGCCGCTATACTGGTTGATATTAGTAAAAATCGGGGCCTGGTTATAGGTATCATATCCGAGGTTGTAGGTAAACCTTCCGGTGGGCATGGTCAGCGCATTGCCAGTGCCATATACAAATACAGCAGATGCTTCCCATTTTTTGGAAAGCCGGTAATTGCCAACAACACTCAGGTCGTGCGTACGGTCATAACGATATGGAAAAGCCCTGCCTTCATTTAATTCCGGGAAAGTTCTTTCTGTGCGGCTGAGTGTGTAACCGATCCAGCCGGTTAACTGTCCTCTTTTCTTTTGCAGGAATAACTCAATGCCATACGCTTTACCGGTGCCAAAGATCATTTCACCTTCGAGGTTCTGGTTCAGCAATAATTGTGCGCCCGGTTTAAATTCCAGTTGATTTGAAAATGTTTTATAATAAGCTTCCGCGCTGAGCTCATATTCGCCATTCTTTATTTCGCGGAAATAGCCTGCTGCTGCCTGTTGCGCTATTCCTGGTTGTATCAGCTTGCTGCTGGGCACCCAGAGATCGCTGGGGAAAGTAGCGGCGCTGGTAGTGGCCAGGTGCAGAAACTGTACTGTGCGGGTATAAGAAGCTTTGATGCTTGAATGGGGATTGAGACGGTAGAGCAAACTGAACCGCGGTTCAGGATAATGATACTTTGCAATACTTTCTCCTCTTTTGAACCGCTCCACTTCCCCGGTAGGCGCTCCATCGGCATCATAGATCACGCGTTCTGTTGGGCCCACCTGGTTGAAATAACTGTATCGCAGTCCTGCGATAACATTCAGCCTTGGCGATACACGTATATCTGTAGTAAAATAAGCGGCTGCTTCCCGTGCATACTGGTCATTCAGCCTTGATTTGAATTCCTGGATGCCTGCAGTCACGCCGCCTGCCCCTGGTTGAAAATTATGCCAGATATATTGCAGTCCCCATTTCCATTTCATCCAGTTGCGCACCGTATAGGTCCAGTCGTTTTTTAATTGATAATCTTTCAAACCTGAGGTAAATGCAAAAGTGGTAGTGGCATAAGTGATCCGGCTATCTAAATTGAACTGGTTATATACGGCAGAAAACTGTTGCTTCATCCGTTTGTTGATATCCTGTTTCCAGGTCACACCAACAAGCGTATTGCCCCAGTTGGCATTGAAAAGGCGGTCGCGGCCGTCATTATCATCATTGTCAACAAAAGTAAAATCGTCTTTACCGGTATAAAAAGTGAGATCAATGCTGTTATTTTTATTGATGATATAATCTGCCTTCGCATTTAAATCATAAAAATAATAGCCATTATCACCGATCTGGCTTTTAGCTACCAGCCGCCCCACCTGGTCGATATAAGTGCGGCGCGCACTTACAATAAAAGATGAACGACCTTTGATGATCGGCCCTTCAATAGAAGCGCGGGAAGAGATCAGGCCGATACCTCCGCTGCTTTTAATAGAATCTTTATTGCCATTTCGCGTATCAATGGTAATCACACTGCTCAGCCTTCCCCCGTATTCAGCAGGAATGCCACCCTTGATCACATCAATATTCTGAACGGCTTCTCCATTGAATATGCTGAAAAACCCAAGCAGGTGATTGGGGTTATAAACGGGAATGCCATCGAGCAATACCAGGTTCTGATCAGGGCCGCCGCCACGGACATAGATACCGGCGCTGGC
>CBHEUU010000430.1:0-4736 GCA_965990355.1 uncultured Chitinophagaceae bacterium | reverse complement strand
AATTAAATTGAAGGTCGTAAAGGCGTTTATAGTATCCATTTAGTTTTAAAAGTTCCTGATGAGTGCCGTGTTCTTTAATTTCGCCATGATCCAATACAATGATTTTATCAGCATTTTGTATTGTAGAGAGGCGATGGGCAATGACAATAGACGTACGCCCCTTCATTAGCTTTTGTATAGTTTGCTGAATGAGGTGTTCGGTTTCAGTATCTACAGAGGATGTAGCTTCATCAAGTACCAGGATTTTTGGGTTGTATACCATTGCCCTGATGAAGGGAGCACATATCCTGCGGGTACATGATGTAAAAGCAGCAGTGGAAGCCATCACTTTGATTCAAACATTGAAGCAAGCAACTTGATAAATCATTGAACATTGAATATTGATTATTGAATATTCAATGCTCAATGTTCAAATAAGCAAAAAGCACCCTCTTCCAGCTTTCGCTGTCCGTGGATGCTTTCTGACTGTTACATCAAGACGATAAAAATCATCAGACATTAATGCGTGTTTTTCAGGTGCGCTTCAAGTGAAAATGGATTATTTCTATTTTAAGCAGAAAGAAGTACGGTGGATCTGGTTCAGGTGTTTTCGAAAGGGACGCCAATTGGAATCTTGGACTAAAAACGGGGCCATCTTCCGCCACAGCGGATCAAATGAAAACCGTTCCGCTTTTCAAAAACGGAACGGTACAAAGGTGCAACATTATTTTCATTTACCCACCCCTCAAGCCTTGATTTCTCTCAATTTCTTAGCGCTGCGGCTGTTGCTCAGGCGGTGTATTTGAGACTTTTGTGATTTCCACGTCAAATTTTAACGCTTCATAAGGTTTAAACGGAGAGCCGGCAGGTGGATTTTTTCCATAAGCCCTGAACCCTGCGATATAGATCGTCCCTTTATCGCCTTCCTTCAGGCCTTTTAAGCCGTCCTGGAACCCTGCAATCAGCGGTGTTACATAAAGCTGGGGAGAGAAAGTGCTTGCCTGGAAAGAACTGTCTGTGGCGAAATGCTTGCCATTATAATTTACCGTCACATATTTACCGGAATCAGCAACCGCTCCTGTACCCTGTTGCGTAAGCACTACATAAGTGCCGGGAGCTACTTGTTTTGCCGCAAGATTTTTTGCTTTAAAATATGATTCCAGTTCCTGTATTTGTTTTGCTTTTTCACCAGACTTTTCCAGTTCTTCTTCTTCTTTTCTTTGCAGTTCTTCTTTTTCTTTCTGGGCTTTGGCCATTTGCTCAGCCTGCTCTTTCTGTTGGCGTGGCATGTCTTTGTCCAGCTCAGTTTTATAATCTGCCTGGTAAACGCTGTCGTTGCGGAATACGTCCACCACTTTGAATGTAATTGTCAGCCTGTCCCCTCTTTTCATATAAGGAGGTAATGATTCTGCGGGAGCAAGTCCTTTTTTAATAATGGAATCGATCAGGATAACCGTTACAGCACTATCCCCTTTCTTCAACATACCGAATATTTCACCAGGGCTGTAATCTGCCGGTTGACTGCTGCCAGCTACACGCTGATAAGCCGGCATCTTGCCAAAGCTTGTCTGCATTACAGAGTCGTTGATCTTTTGCACATAATGCAATTTCAGCCAATCACCTTCTTTTGCTACAGAGTCCTTGCTACCGGAAGAAATGATCTTGTACAGCAAGCCGCTTTTCGTTTTCTTAAAGCTAACATCACTGCAAGCTGTAATAGTCAATGCAGCAATAGCAGCCATCCACAAATAATGGGTCCTTTTCATGTTGTTGTTTATTGTAATAAAGATTTGTTGTCTTTTATCGCCTGTTTGAATTTCTGCACCGTCACTTCCAGTGGATCGCTGCTCCTTCCGCCGGATGCATTGTAATGTCCACCTCCTTCAAAATAAGTGCGGGCAAATGTATTGCAATCAAAATCACCTTTGCTGCGGAAGCTCCATTTCCTTTCTTCATCCCTGTCGATAACCAATCCCACCAGCTTGATACCCTGGATGGATTGAGGAAAATTCACCAGCCCTTCCGTATCACCTGTTTTGATATAATATTTCAGCAGGTCTGATTTTGGAATAGCGATGAGCGCAGTGTTGTATTCATAAAATACTTCCATCCTGTGCAGCAACACATGACCGGTAAAGCGTAATTTATTTTCCAGGAAATTATCAAACAGGTTTTCGTGCACTTTTGAATGCTGCAGGCCTTTTGATTTCAGATCGGCCACCAGCTCATGCACTGATGCTTTGGCGGAAGGAAAACGGAATGAACCTGTATCGGATACCACACCGGCATAAATGCATTCACCAATGCTCTCATCAATTATATCGCGGTGACCTGCATTTACAATAAGATCATAGATCATTTCGCAGGTGGAACTTTTGCCCGTATCGCTGATGCCATAATTAAAAGACACTTCATCGGGTTCCCGGTGATGGTCAATCAATACCTTGGTGCAGGTGAGGGATTGCAGTTTGGGAGCCAGGTTTTTGGTACGGTGGAAAATGTTGAAATCCAGGCAAAACAACCAGTCAGCCGCATCCAGTACCGCTTCAGCTTTGGGGCGGCCGGTGGAATTCTCCCAATCCAGCACCTCTTTACAACCTGGCATCCAGTCGAGCCACTTAGCCCAGTTGGTCGGCGACACAACAGACACGTTATGCCCCAGTTTCCGCAGAAAAAGTGCCAATGCCAGGGAGGAGCCCATGGCATCTGCATCAGGTTTCTGGTGCATGGTGATCACTACTTTACGGGGCTGTGCCAGCTCTGGGAATATTTCCTGTATTGGTTTCATAAAACGGCAGCGAAGATAGGTGTTTGCCGTTTAATGTTGCGGCCCGCCGCTCCGCCCCTCTCCGTCAACAATTTAAATAACTGTAAACCATAAAATGGCAAACGGCAAACTTTCTCTATTTTTGCCCCCCAAAAGTTATAACACATAAATATGAGCAATCGAACATTTACCATGATCAAGCCGGATGCTTTCAAAAACGGACATTCCGGGGCAATCATTGATCGTTTCATCAAAGAAGGTTACAGGATAGTGGCATTGAAGCTTACCAAGCTTTCTGCCGAAAAAGCCGGCGAATTTTATGCTGTGCACAAGGAAAGGCCTTTTTATGGTGAGCTGGTAGAATTTATGAGCAGCGGCCCCATCTTTGCCGCCATCCTTGAAAAAGACAATGCAGTGGCTTCCTTCCGCGAACTGATCGGTGCTACCAATCCCGCCCAGGCAGCAGAAGGTACCATCCGTAAATTATATGCTACATCCGTTGGTGAAAATGCCGTTCACGGCAGCGACAGCGATGAGAATGCAAAGATTGAAGGAAGCTTTTTCTTCAGTGGACTGGAGCAATTCTAGTCAGAAATTTTTAGCCGGGAGTCAGGAGTTCAGGCTCCAGACTCCCAACTAAAATTATATTTCTTTTGTAGTAACCACTTTATTCTCCACTGGGCTTACTGTAAACCCTGCTTTGCGCAGCAAATTGATCACGCCTTTTTCACCGGGTAAATGACCGGCTCCTACTGCAATCAGCAGCGAATGGCCCGGCAGTATTTCTTTCAGCTTTTCGATCCAGTTGCGGTTGCGTTTGTACAGTAATACTTCTGCATAAGCTGAAACACCCGCTTCTTCTTTCATCATCAGTTGCTCCAGCTTTTTAAGGTCCTGCTCGCGATAAGCCTGCAGCATGTCAGACAGTTCAGTAGACGTGCTGTCTTTGCCTTTACTGGCATTATCAATATACATCACCAGTTGCTCGGCCTGCATTTTATAAGGAATGGCATCCAGCACTTCTGCCTGGTAACCCATGGTTTCAAGTCCCTTTATTTTTTTATTGTATTTTTTCGCCACCGCCATGATCTCCTGCTCCATAGCCGTGTTCTTATCGCAGGGAAGTGAGCTCTGCTCCAGCAATGAAGCTGCCAGGATAGGCTTATATGTTTCCAGCATGGAAAAAGGAAACAGGGAGCTGGCGCCTTCAAAATAATTTTTTACTTTTTCGTAATCTTCTTTGCTGAGCAGGTCCTGCAATGTGGTATCACCTTTCATTTTCATTTTGCTCATCACGGTGAGCATTTCCAGCATATTGTCCAGGTCAATTTCGAGGTATACTTCATCTGCATTGATGATGCTGTTTTTTAAGTTCTCACTGATCCCCGCATCATCCTTACAAAGCATGTGAATGGTTCCAAAAAGATAGGAAGGCTTTTCCAGCCCATTGCCACTGATTTTCCAGAGCAGCGTGTTTTCATTAACAGGATCCTTTGCCGGCTTGGATTTTGTTTTCTGGGCACAGCTGTTCAACATGAGAAAGGTCAGGAACAAACCTGCACTAAGTCTTTTCATCAGTATATTTTTGTTTTTTTGATGGCCTGATGGAACTCCGCATATACATTGTCCTACGTGAGAATATCTCTCATGCTCCGTTTCATCAATAATATTTTAGGCAATTTACTTAGAAGTTATGGCAAAAACGAATCTGGTCTTAAAGCCCGATTTTAGCCCACGACCGCTTCTTCGCCGTACATCTGTGCTTTGAATTTCAATGATGGAGAAGAAATGAACCCGCCAATTCCCAGGCTTTCCCATTTTGCATCTACGGATGCGATGGTTGCATCATCCGCCACAATGATATTCGGCCAGTCGCGGTGAAAATCGTCCAGTTCTTTTGTTTTCCTTGTACCATCCAGTCCCATACAGGCAGTGCCGGCTCGCTGGTAAAGATGATAATCCCTTTTGGGATCAAGGTTATTGCAGAAAC
>CBHEUU010000429.1:0-4755 GCA_965990355.1 uncultured Chitinophagaceae bacterium | reverse complement strand
TTGCCTGCGCCTGAGAAAAAGTTGATACATATCCGAAGCGGAAAATGAATAATCACCATAGAAATTTGCTTTCCCTTTACGATAATTGAAGTTTAAGCCGGAAGATGCCATTTTGCTTTTACCAGCTCCGAGAGTACCAGTCAGTGAACCATGGATTCCGTCATTATTATTCTCGACCATCACAATATTGATGATACCGGCATTGCCTTCGGCATTATAATTAGCAGGTGGTGCAGTAATCAGTTCAATCTTTTCAATATTGCCTGCGTTCATGCCTGCCAGCATCTGGAGCAAGGCAGATATAGGTATGCGATTTTCTTTGCCATTGATCATCACCAGTACACCATCCTTGCCGTTCATGGAGAGGGTATTATTTTGTCGATCCACTACCACCCCGGGAGAGCGTTCCAATACCTGCAATGCTGTACCACCGGCAGATGTAACGCTGCTCTGTACATTAATAATTAATCGGTCTATTTTTTGTTCAAACAAAGGCTTTTTGGCAGTGACAGTTACGTTGTTTAATTGTATTGTTTCTTTTGGCAGTTTAGCTATACCAGCGTTGATTGTTTCACCGTCGCCAGTAATTGAATATCGCAAAGAATATAGTTGCTTAAAGCCGGTATAAGTAAAATTGAGAAAGTATATTCCCTTTGGTATCTTATTGAATTGATACGCGCCAATCGTGTCTGAAAGAACTGCTTTGACCAATACGGAATCAGTTGCATTCATTAATGCTACGCTTACACGGGAAAGTGGTTCGCCGGTTTCGCTTACTACAACACCCTGCACCTTTGATTGTGCCTGGATATTCCATGCACTGGAAGTGTACAGCAACGTACCCAGGATAAAGCTTTTTATACAATCTTTGAAATACTTCATAAGATTCAGTTAAGGCTTGCGCGCAGCTAAAATTCCCTTATTTATGAAGAAGAGACAATCCTCTTTTTGTAGGAGGAATCAAGAGCCGATGGCAATGCCAAATTATAGTCGAAACTAAGTTGAGGAAAGGGACAATGAGAAAGTGGGAGTGTTTATTGAGTAAGTGAGGCTTGAAGTATGTGCTCTGGCCACTCTTTTTAATAGCCAATTGCCTGTAAAAAGTCGGATTTTTTCCTTTTAGAGACATCAAGAACATTTCCATTGCGCATTACAACCTGCCCGCCCTCTCCACGGATGTATTTGTCCACGTAAAACTTATTTACAATGGTTGAATGATGAATGCGAATAAAAATATCCGCAGGCAGCAACTCTTCAAAATCCTTTAAAGTACGGCTTACCAAAAACTTTTGATTAGTAGAAAGGTAGATGTTTGAATAATTGTCGCTGGCTTCCAGGTAAATGATTTTTTCAATATCGATGAATTGAAGTCCATCACTTGTTGGTATTGTCAGCAATCTTGTCTGCTTCTTCTGCAAATGCTCGATCAGGAGATCTAATTGTGAAGATGAGGGCGGTTGTTTTTTCTTTTCTTCCGCCAGTGCAACCGCTCTTTTTAAGTCTTCTATTTCAACCGGCTTCACCAGGTAGTCCAGTGCACAACTCCGAATAGCTTTTATGGCATAATGATCATAAGCTGTAACAAAGATGAGCTCAAAATTTTTGTAAGTCAGTTGCTGCAACATTACAAATCCATTCATTTGAGGCATTTCAATGTCAAGAAAAACAAGGTCCGGCTTTAATTCATCAATTACGCGAATCCCTTCTTCCGGATTATCGCAGCAGTCAATGATCTGAACCTGTTTGCAATGATTGGAAATTTTTTCACTTAGCGAGCTAAGATTGCTTTCATCATCATCAATTAACACGGCTTTCAGCATGAGTTGAGTTTAAGATTTTGACCCATTTATTCTTATAACAGCTTTTGTTCCTGAAGGAAAGCCTTCTTTTTCAAGATCCGTGATCACAAGGTCATCATCAATGCCATTCTGATTATGCAAGTGAATCCGCTCCCGGGTAATAGCAATGCCGTACGATTGATACTCGGGCTTGTTTCTTTCTTTAAATTCGGCAGCTTTTTCCCTGCCAATACCATTATCAGTGATTGAGTAAACAATAAATTCATCACAGAGATTTATGTTCAACTGCAATTGCTTGTTATTTTCTTTTTTATTCAACAGGCCATGATGGATCGCATTTTCAAGAAAAGGCTGTATGATAAGCGGGGGTACTTTAAAATCGCCATGCAATAAAACCGGCTCAACATTTATCTCGTACAGAAATTTATCATTGCACCGAAACTTTTCCATTTCGAGATATAGCTGTATTGTTTCCAAATCCATTTGAAACGGCACAAGGTTATTTTTAGAGCTATCCAATACTGACCGTATCAATTTTGCAAAACGGGCTAGGTAAGACGTTGCCTTGTCTGACTGTTTGGTTTGAATAAGGTTATCAATAGCGCTTAAACAGTTAAAAATAAAATGCGGATTCATTTGTGCCCGCAGTGCCTGCGTCTCAAGCTCCAGCGCTTTTCGTTTTAAGCGTGATTGTTCATGTTTATTACGAAGCTGTTCATTTTTTCTTCGTAGAGTATTATTTCTGACAATCAGTATTGAGATCAATAGCAAGGCGATGCTGCCGGCAATAAGCAGGTTCTTTAATTGTGCCTGTTTTTGTAATTCTTTTTTGTTCAGTTTTAATTGTTGATCACCCAGCTCTTTATCTTTTTTTAACAACCTGATCTTATTTTCTGCTTCTGAAGCTGCCAGGTAAAGAGCGGTTCTGCCAGCATATAGTGCGGTTTCCATTGAATCTTTGATAAATGCGAACTGCTTGAAATAAAGATAGGAACTGTCGGTTTTTTTCAGATGATCATAAACTGACGAAAGCAGTTCGTACGTGTCTTTCAGAAACTGTTTGTTGCCTGAGTGACCTGCTACTTGATTCAATTCCCTGGCATAAACAAGGGCGGTTTGATAGTCTGACTTGCCGAGGTAAGCTTTTGCAAGCACTAATAAATTAACCATCAAGGGGATAACGTCAGTGCCTTTTCTTAACAGGGGAAGCCCGGGCAATACCTGGGCTAATAAAGTGTCGTATTGTTTCCTTGCTAATTGTAACTCCGCTGAAAACCCATAAGCATAAACGCCAAATTTTTTTCTGACAGCGGGGTCTGTTGTATATAAATTGATATCGTCTCTGTATTTCTGCTGATACCAGGTCACGGAATCGTACTGTTTCAATAGCAGGTGAGCGTAAGCCATATCTTCAGTGTGTGGCCAGATAAAGACAAACGGGCATTTATAGTTTAATGCCTGGTGATAATACTGTAATGCTTTGGATGGATCGCCGACCCGGTTAAATGCTCTTCCGATAAAGGCCAGGGAAATCGAGGTAAGCAGCGTATCATTATACTGCTTTCCAATTTCAACGGCTTCAATCAAATTCTCAAAAGATTTCCAGTATTCCCCGCTTTTTGAATAACTGAAACCTGCAGCTTGTTTAGCCCAACCAAGTAATAATTGATCGTTTGCTGCCGTTGCGTATCCTACCGCTTTACTTGTTGCTTCATTGGCCGCATCATATTTACCCTCTATGACTAATGAAAGGGCCAGGCCATAATAGGCCATAGAAAAAGCTTTAGGGTCAGGTTCATTTTTTAAAAGGTCAATAGCTTTTCTTGCATCTTGTTCCATTACGTCCGGGTGTCCTAAAAGCCGCCCTTTCACACCGCCTTCAATGAGCAAAGCTTCGGCCATTCCACTATGATAGTTAATAGCGGATGCTTGCAGCCGGGCAAGATTTGCATATTTAAGAGCAGAATCAGAGTGGATCCAATAAAAATAAAATTGCCAGCCTAATGCATTCAGATTATTTACGACCTCCTTGCCCTTAATAGTGCTAAGGGTTCTTCGTATGCTATCTATCTTGTGAGTTTGTGCTTGCATAGCATTGGCAAGAAGAACCCCAAAAATAAAAAGCAGGCAAGGCATAATGAAATTTTTATATGAGAAGCGCCTATTAAATTTACTTCATTTCTCAGAAACAGGCTTGCAGAAGGATTGATTTATGTAACGCCAATCTTTTTATTGTAAGTTATTGACACTAATGGGCTATGGAAAGTGATACTGAGAAAGTGGGAGTATTTATTGAGTAAGTGAGGGTTTAGATTTTGGTCATTTTTCAGCGTTGAGGACTGTCAAATAGCCCTTTCTTTACAATATTTCTGTACCAATTCATTTAAGTGTCCTTTTTTAATAGCTGCCTTGGCAAACCAATTAAATATTGGCTCGGCAATTTTTTGAAACCCCACCATTCTCGAATTGCTCAAATAAATAAAGAGCACCAGGTCTGAAAATTTCTTAGGCGTTCCTGCAACACTCGCCAGGCCATCTTTTGCAAGCCCTTTCAAAATAAGAAGGGAATTTTCAAAGTTCTTATTGCCGGGGCTAAGGGTTACCCTTATAATACATTCCTCTCCGGAAACATTGTAGTAATAATGTTTTTCCTTGGGCTGTATAGTCGCAATATCTCCCTGCTTTAAATGATGAGTATCTTTACCTTTCCCAACTTCCAGTTCACCTTTTAGTATTTCAAATGTTTCTGAAAAAAACGTGTGATAATGCCACGGTGTTTTTTCGCCGGGGAGAATATTCAGTTCAAGTACACTGACTTTATTATTGTCTGCTGAAGTAATCAGCTTAATGTATCCTTGTGTTTTCATAGAATTCTTTTTGCGGGTTTAGTCGTCAATAAAATTATTCCTGTTACAGAGCAAATGATGATAGCAATGATATGGGGCATGGCCTGCAA
>CBHEUU010000428.1:0-4782 GCA_965990355.1 uncultured Chitinophagaceae bacterium | reverse complement strand
TCCCTTGTAAATGCATAGTGTTCCCATAAATGCTGGCAAAGCCAGTTTCCGCCCATATACCAGTTAGCCCAAACAGGATCACCATTTCCCAGATCTCCTACCGGATTGGAACAACCCCATATATCGGAATTATGGTGCGCTACCCAACCCCTGGTCCTGTAAAATTCATGAGCTGTGTTTTTTCCCGTCACTGAAAGGTTCTTTATAAAATCGAGCAGCGGCTGATGCATCTCAGACAGGTTGGTCACTTCAGCTGGCCAGTAATTCATCTGTGTATTAATATTGATGGTATAGTTTGAGCTCCAGGGTGCTCTCAGTTCTTTATTCCAGAGCCCCTGCAGGTTAGCTGGTGGCCCGCCCGGTCTTGAAGAAGAAATAAGCAGGTAACGGCCGTATTGAAAATACAATGTTTCCAATGCAGGATCATACGCTCCATTGGAATAAGCCAGCAAACGCTTATCTGATGGGAAGCCTGTGCTTTTATTAGCAACACTGGTATCTTTCAGCGTAAATGAAACGCGATTAAAATATTGTTGGAAGTCTGCAAGATGTTCTTTTAATAAAACAGGATATGATTTCTTCACCGCTCCCGCAATGATTGAAGCGGCAATAGCTTTTTCATCTTTTCCCTCACTATCAGGGCATTTATCAAAACCATTAAAGCTGGTGGTAATGGCAATATATAAAACAACTTCAGTGGCGTTTTGTATATGAAGTCCTGAAGAATCTCCTTTTACAGTTCCATCTCTGATCACTGTTTTTATACGGTACTGGAAACGCATGCCATTGCATCCCGAAGTATCTTCATAAATCACATGCTCCCTGTCTTTAGGATTATAATAACTGGGATCAACATGGGCAGGAGCTTTTCCACTTACAGTCAGCTCATTATTATCAACCGATAACCGGTAACGCAACTGGCTTTGAGCAGCCACATTCAAATTCAGAGCGCCCTTCCGGCTGGATGTGAGCCGCACCACCATTACATTCGAAGGAGCAGCACAGAATACTTCCCTTGTATAGCTAACACCATCAACAGTGAATCGTGTAGTGGCTACGGCTTTTTGCAGATCAAGATCACGATAGTAACCGGAAATATTTTTGTTATTCAGCGTCTGCCTGATCATAATATCACCCACCGGCATATATGATTCGGTGAACAGACCCTGCATTTTCCTGGTCAGCTGATCAGCTTTTCCATAATCTTCTTCCTTTAATAAAGCCTCTCTTATCTGCGAAAGGTAAGTATGTGCTTCAGGATTGATGCTCTTTTTAACCGGGCCTCCGCTGTATAGTGTGCTTTCATTCAATTGGATCAGCTCTTCTTCTACCCCACCAAAGATCATTCCGCCAATACGGCCATTTCCTACAGGTAAAGCTTCCACCCATTGGGAAGCAGGTTTATCATACCACAAACGCTGGGACTGGGATATCCCATCATAACTAAATACAAGTGTGTAAGCTATCAGGCAACCACGGACAAAATATTTTGCAGCTTTTCTGTTATAATTCATTTTCATGCAGGTAAAGTAGTAATGAAAGAATGAAAACCAGGGAAGAACTTTTTATCGGGAGACAGATGCAGCGCAAAAAAATCAAAAAAAAGTTGGATTATAAAAAAATAAGCCTAATTTTCGGTTTAGTAAAACGTTATACTTAAACGTTTCACTAAACCCTTTTACGGTACTCCAAAACGATTGTTATGTCACTACCCCATTTCACCCCGGGTTATGACCCGGCTTTTTATTTCCCTGCCTATTGCAATCCCGCAATCAGAACAACGACATGTCTATCTTCAGGGATAAAAACACAACATTCTTTATATGAAAAATATTAACCGGAGCGAATTCCTGAAAACATCCATGAAGGCTGGCGCATTTGTCGCATTTGCTCAATTTGGAAGCCCTCTCCTGTCAGCCGCACAAAGAAATCACGGTGGCATTGATACGGATATTATGAACAGGCTTATTACTGCCAATGATGAAAAAGTAGGAGCTATTCTGCAATCTCAAAAAACAGCTACAGGCCGGGCGATGGGCCATGAGTTTGCCTTCCTGGCCTCAGCCTATGCATCCGCCTCATCCAAATATTATCATGATGCAAAACTGGTTGCTCCATTGGAAAGGCTCACCAGTATACTGTTTGAGCACCAATCTGAAGATGGGACACTGAACTTAGGCAACCTCGAATCCCCACCTGACACAGCTTTCCTGATGGAATCACTTACCGCAGGTGCATATATCCTGGCAAAGGATAACTCGCCTGCCATGAGCAAGATCAATACTGACATAAAAAAATTCATTCAAAAAGCCGGGGAAGCTTTGATCACAGGAGGTGTACACACGCCCAACCATCGCTGGGTTGTATGTGGAGTGCTGGCACGGTTGAATGAATTATATCCTGACAGGCGTTACCTCAACCGTATCGACGACTGGTTGGGTGAAGGAATATTCCAGGACAAAGACGGTCACTATCCCGAAAGAAGTCAGAATTATGCAGAAGTGGAAAATAATTCCATGATCACGATGGGGCGTTTGCTCAACAGGCCGCCCATGTTTGATTATGCGAAGAAGAATCTTGAGATGACCTATTACTATATGGAACCTAATGGTGACCTGGTCGTAAATGATTCCCGCCGCCAGGATCAATGGTCGTCCAAAAGCATTATGGCATTCTACCTGCATTACCGCTACATGGCTATCAAATCCAGCAATGGCATGTTTGCTGCTATCACCCGCTTTATTGAAACATTGCCAGGGTTTGATAAGGAAGTGGCCGGCAGCTGTATCTATGATTTTCTTGAAAACCCATTGCTGCAACAGCAACTGCCTGCATTGGCTACACTTCCAACCAATTTTGAAAAACTGTTCACTACTTCGAGTTTGCTTCGCATCCGCCGCAATGATATTACTACTACGTTATTCGGAGGAACTGACCTGCCCACGATCATTGCATCGGGCCGTTCCAATAGTCCCAACTTCTTTGCTTATCGAAAAGGAAAAGCAATTCTCAAATACATGCGTCTCTCTACTTCCTTCTTCAGCACGGGTTATTTCTATAGCGATGGAATGAAGAAAGAGAGTAACAAATATGTACTCTACAGGAAATTTTCAGCGCCTTATTATCAGCCGCTACCGAAAAACAAACGCAGGAAAGATGGCGACTATACTTTGTCGCCCAGCATTGACGATCGCTTCTGGAATAAAATGGATTTTCCCAACCGCCCTGTCAGCAATGTAAAAACACTGGAAACAAAAGTGACTCTCACAGAAAATAATGGCAGCGATCAACTGGACTTTGAAGTAACCGGTCCCGAAGGCGTATATGTGACTATTGAACTTTGTTTTAATGAAGGCGGCAAGCTAAGTGGAGTAACTGCAGCTGAAAACGAAAACAGTTTTCTCACCAGCGGTGAAGGCAGCTACGAATTTGGTGGAGATAAGATCAGTTTCGGACCTGGAACAGGCACGGTAAGAGATATCCGGGGGCTTGAAGGTGAACGGTACAGCACTCATTTCGGCAGCCTGCATACCAAAGGCATGTATGTGTATCTCACCGGCAATACACCTTTTAAACATACATTGAAATTCAGTTAAGATCACTGTGAATTAAAAACCAACGGAACAATGAAACGATACCGACTCCACATAAGCCTTACGGCTACTTTGTTTGCTACACTGTTCGCTTCTTTACCAATCTGTGCGCAGGTCAATCCAGATAAGAATCAGAAAGACGGTAATACTCCCCTGCACATGCTTCAACCTGATTACCCTACCCAATATGGCAAGACCACACCGGCAGATATAAAGCTGGTGCTGGACAGGATACATAAATACCTGGATGAGACAACACCCGTTAAGCTGGTTGACAAAGAAACCGGTGCAGAGATCACTGATCATAAAAATCCCGGCGCAAATGCCATTTTCAAGAAAGGTGATTACCGGCTGATCAGTTATGAATGGGGCGTCACCTATGCAGGCATGTTGCTTTCAGGGCAGGTAACCGGCGATTCAAAATTCACAGATTATACAGCAAAGCGTTTGCAACTGATCGCTGATATCGTTCCCTATTATCAAACACAATCCCAAAAAGACCCTTCCGTTATATCGCCTGTTCAATCAGTCATTCACCCGCATGCACTGGATGATGCAGGCTCCATGTGTGCTGCGATGATCAAATCAATCAGCGCCGGCGTGAAAGCGAATACCCGCCCGATGATCGACAACTATATCAACTACATCACTACAAAAGAATTCCGGCTGAAAGACGGAACGCTTGCGCGGAACAGGCCCTTTCCCAATACACTCTGGCTCGATGATCTTTTCATGAGTGTGCCCGCACTTGCCCAGATGGGCAAACTCACCGGAGAAAAACGTTATTATGATGAAGCCGTAAAACAGGTGCTTGCCTTTGCCGGAAGAATGTTCAACAAACAGAAAGGGATATTCATGCATGGCTGGGTACAGGATATGAACCCCCATCCGGAATTTCATTGGGGAAGAGCAAATGGCTGGGCGCTGATGACGATCGTGGAATTACTGGATGTATTACCTGTTAATCATCCCGGAAGAAATGCCGTAATGGAACTCTTGCGTGCTCAGGTGAAAGGATTGGCCGCCTTACAGGATGGAACAGGATTCTGGCACCAGTTGCTGGATAGAAATGATTCCTATCTCGAAACATCCTGCACAGCGATTTATACCTATTCCATCGCCAGGGCAATCAATCGCGGGTGGCTGGATAAAACGGCTTATGGCCCTATGGTATTACTTGCCCGGAATG
>CBHEUU010000427.1:0-4790 GCA_965990355.1 uncultured Chitinophagaceae bacterium | reverse complement strand
ACGGCGCAATAAGTGAGATCACTATTTACTTTAAACCTTTAGCACTTAACTTTTTTGTTGAAAACCTTCATTTATATTTTCAGACTGATGGCAACTTTATAGACTTCGTACCATTTGCCGATTTTCATAAGAAGGCTAATACTTTCTTTGAAAATACTAACCTGAGCGATACCTGCATAGCTCTGGAAGAATACTGGCTGGAGAAATTTTATGATAACAGTAATCTGACCCAGATCAGGTTTATAGTGGATAATATCAATAAAATGCGCATACAGGACATTGCTTCACATTTAAAGATCTCACGTCAGCACCTGAACAATATTTTTCACCATTATCTCGGAAAATCTCCCATGGAATTCAAAAGGATCCAAAGGTTCAGGAATGTTTTCAATAACCTGGGATTGAATCTAACGGAAATGACCTATGAGAATCACTATTATGACCAATCACATTTCATAAAGGAGATAAAAAAGATAACGAATAATTTACCCAAACATTTTTTTAAAAATATCGATTTTAAGACCTCAAATCCCTGGCTGGTCCTTTAGTTTACATTTTTACAATTCTGAATGCCGGTGAAAAGAGAACTTTGCAAAGAATCATCTCATATTTAAATGAAAGGGAAGTTATTCATACCGGTAATGATCTTGCTCGCGCAAGCTACCTACGCACAACAAAACCTGAAACTTAAGGAAACCATTGACAGCCTGTATTCTGTAGATCAGCAAGTGCAATGGGATTTAAAAGGTCTTGTGGAAAGGAAGGCATCCAAAGATAGCATTCTATTACAGGAACAATTAAAAAAACAGACCTTCAACAGGCATATATCAATCATAAAGGATCTCTATCAACAATATGGCTATCCTACCATTAAACTGGTTGGAAAGGAATCGTCCACCCATTTTTTTGCGTTGATTCAACATGCAGACAATGAACCCTCGTTTCAGGCCAGCATGCTGCCTGTATTGAAGAAGTTGTCAAAGAAAGGTGCCATCACCAAAAAGGATTATGCCTATCTGTATGACCGGGTGCAAAGGAATACCGGGGGGAAACAGCTTTATGGCACACAGCTGACTTACAGCAAGAGCGGTAACCTCTTTGATGAAGAGAATAAAATTATCTACCCGCCAGATCTTGCCGATCCTAAAAACGTAGATAAAAGACGTAAGGAGATGGGGCTTGAACCTTTGGAAAAGTACTACGAAGGCGTATTAGAACTGCTGGGCAGGCCAAGGAAGAAATAGTATGACGGTTACCCATGATCCAGTTCAACCTGCCATGATACACCAAACTTATCTTTTAGCCAGTTATAAGGACCTTCCTCACCGCCTTCTTTTAATTTATCCCAATAATAGCCAACCTCTGCTTGTGTCTGGCAATTGATAATAATAGTAATGGCTTCATTGAAGGAAAAACTGTGGAGCGTACTATCTACAGCCATAAATCTTTGGCCAAGCAAATTGAACATGACATGTTTTACCGTTCCTTCCGGTTCGCTTTCTCCTGCCTGATATTTGAGAATGCCTGTTATTGTTGAATTTTCAAAGATAGAAGTATAAAAATGTATTGCTTCTTCTGCTCTTCCATGTGAAGTATTAGCGAATAACAAAGTCGGTGTAATTTTCTGAGCTACATCAGAAAAATTGCCAAACGCTATTTCCCATGCTAGTACAGAATAGAATTTCAACCTACGCTTAAACTACCGCTTCCTTATTGTATTTACTCCTGTATTCCAGTGGCGACATTCCCGTGATCTTTCTGAACACTTCACGGAATGCCTTCACATCCGAATATCCAACTTCGTACATTATTTCATTCACTGTTTTACGGGTGGTTTCAAATGCTTTTTTGGCCGACTCTATCTTTACTCTTTGTAAATATTCAACAGGAGTGTTACCCGTTGCTTTGATAAATCTTCTGTCAAAGTTGCGCCGGCCAACAGAGAACCTGGATGATAATTGCTCGACAGATAATTTTTCATGCAGGTTGCTTTCAATATAGGCCTGCGCTTTTTTAACCATTTCATCACTATGTAGCTTCTGACCGGTAAATATGGTGAATGCTGATTGGCTCTGCCTGTCTATTTCAATCTGGAATACCTTGGAACAGAAAATAGCTGTTTGCCTGTCGTAATATTTTTCTATAAGATAAATGATCAGGTTCAGGAAGGAATAAGCACCGCCATTGGTATAAATCCCGTTTTCATCAGTAATCAATCTATCCGTTTGCAGGTTCACTTCAGGGAACATATTCCTGAAATTATCAGCAGCTGCCCAATGCGTGGAGCAGGTTTTTCCATTTAATAATCCTGATGATGCAAGTAAAAAAGCTCCTGTACAGATACTCGCCACTTCAGCGCCATTTTTATATTGCTTTTCAATCCAGTCAATCAGCAATTCATTCCCCTTTACAGCTTTATGATAATTATGATTTAATGAAGGAATAATGATCAGATGGGTTTCTGTGATAGCAGAAATATGAATCTGTGGCTTTACTGTAAACAGGCCTCCATAAAAATCCACATTCTTTGACACACCAGCCAGTTGGATCTTAAACAATTCCTTTTTACCCGTTTTCGTCCAATACTCATTGGCACGCATAAATATCTTGTAAGCCCCTACTATACTGCTCAGGTTATTCTCTCCTTCGGGAACTACTATGGTAAGATGCTTCATTGGATCTTTTTACAAAGGTAAAAAACCGTTCTGTCCAAATCAACCCACCATAAAGTCCATTTTCCACCCCAGCCTGGAGGTATTCAGACAATACCTTTGTTCTGTAAAAATATTCATCAATAAAAAAGTGAGCTATGCAAAATCAAAACTTCACTACTACGCTACAGACAGACAGGTCTCCCGAAGAAATCTTTAATGCCATCAGTAATGTTCGTGGATGGTGGTCTGAAGATTTTAGAGGCAGTTCACAAAAACTGAACGATGAGTTTGAAGTCCGTTTTTTTGGAGATGTCCATTATTCAAAGCAAAAGTTGATAGAAGTGATTCCTGGCAAAAAAGTTGTCTGGCTGGTTACAGACAGCCGCCTGAATTTTTTAAAAGACAAAAGCGAATGGACCGGCACTAAAATCAGCTTTGAAATATCGAGGCAGGACAACAAAACGCAGGTCCTTTTTACCCACCTGGGATTGGTCCCTGGTGTCGAATGTTTCCGTGATTGCTCAAATGGATGGAATCAATATTTGAAACATAGCCTGCTAAGCCTGGTCAATACTGGTAAAGGCGACCCTACTGTGCTCGAAGAGGAAATAAAAAGTAAAGCAGTAAAATAAGGTAACTATCAAAATATTAATCTTAAAAAATAAAATATCATGGCAACAAATACAGTAGTATTAACAACACAGGAAGTAGCAACAAGATTCAACGAGCTCGCCCAACAAGAAAAATGGTTCGAAATCCAGGATGAGTTTTTTGCAGATAATGTAAAAAGCATTGAGCCTCCTGCTTCAAAGTACCTTCCTAATGCAGAAGGTAAAGCAGCTGTTCGCAAAAAAGGGGAAGATTTTGTAAGCCGGATAGAGACAGTTCATAGCGCCCATACATCGGAACCGATTATCAGCGGCAGTCATTTTGCAGTGACCAGAAATAAGGACCTTACTGTACAGGGAATAGGAAGGATACAGATTAATCAGATAATGTTGTATGAAGTAAAAGACGGGCAGATTGTATCAGAACAGTTCTTTTATTAAGAAATATTGCTGACAAATTTGCGACATTGAGCAATTAATATAATCAGGAGAAATGAAATCACACGTGTTGTGGTTAAATTTTTCCTGATTAACTCTTGCGTTTAAAGCTTTACAGGCACTTCCACTTTCGTCTTATCCCATTCCAGTACCAGCTTTCCCGGAGGCAGGGAAATCGTAAGCTTCTCTACGACAGCGTTATTAGTCTTTGCCGGTACTGTTACCTGCAACACATTCTTGCTTTTAATTTCTTCATATTTATAAGCCCCCCACTGCTTCAATTCACTATTCAGGATAAACGTCCATTTTGTTTTTTCTGGAATGGTGAACAGGGTGTAGGTGCCTGCTTTTACGGGCTTCCCCCCGAAAAGGGCGTTCTTGGTAAAAGTAATCTCCGTCGCTTCATTGGCACCTGTGCGCCATACTTTTCCGTAAGGCTCCAGTTTTCCGAAGATCTCCCGTCCCCGCTTCGACGGCTGTCCATAACTTATTTCTACATCTTTTCCTTTAACGGTTACCCGTGGGCTTTGTACTACTTCCTGTGAAAAGGCTATACTGCCAGTAAAGCCAAGGATGGCAAGCATCATAGAAATCTTTTTCATATAATTTGGTGGGGTTATAAAAAAACAGGTATGCTTAAAATTATCATTTTTTTTTAAAGTGCCCACTAAAGATAGTGGCCCAGGTTTCTGAAAAATCAAATTGAGTCACTACCCCCACTAAATAATTTAAGGCCTTTAAAGTCATTAATAACAAACGCACCGCGAGGGCTTGCCGTCCTCACAGTGCGCTTGTTATTAAATTATCAGAAAACTCCCTGGACTAAAGCATGTTATTTCTTTAACGGCTTTAAATGATTCTCTGCCGTCCAGGTTCCTATTTTATTTCCCAACTCCTGGCCTGCTTCGCAGGAGAAACGGAAATGAATTCCTGCCTTTACCCTTGAATCCGCATTTTCATTTGCAGCCTGGCTGAAACTTGAAAAGCTTCTTATGGCTCCGGCAGGAACTGCAGTGGGAGAACCCATGCTGAAACCTATATTATCACCTAATAGCGACGCCAATACTGTGGCAGCAGCATTGCCCAAAGC
>CBHEUU010000426.1:0-4794 GCA_965990355.1 uncultured Chitinophagaceae bacterium | reverse complement strand
TCGTTGATCACATTCCTTTCTGATAAGATACGGCGGGCCTGTTCAATGATCTCAGCGCCTGTTTCTGTAGGAACAACAGGTTGTTTGCTGCGGTCAAATATTTTCACATCCAGTTCTTCTTCCAGTTTTTGTATCTGCATGCTCAACGTGGGCTGGGTCACAAAGCAATGATCTGCGGCGGTAGCAAAATGCCTCCAGGTATCCACCGCGATAACGTATTCCAATTGTACAAATGTCATGATATAGTTTTTTTCTATCAGAACGCAAAACTAATCAATTCATCTTATACATTTATTCTTCGAGAAGCACCTTGTTTTTAGTGATTTTTAACTTATATCCTGCTCCTATCTTCAGCGCATAATTCTCCTTGGCATGGCTTACAGGAAACCCGAAACAAACAGGATAATTGTATTCTTTTATAACATCACGGATAATCTCATACACATCTTTGCCAAAAGGCCTTTCAGTATCCTTCATATCCGTAAAGCCGCCGATAATAAGGCCGGCAAGGTTTTTAAATTTACCGCTCCGTTTCAGTTGATACATCATACGATCGATATTGTAGCTGTATTCACCGATGTCTTCAAGAAAAAGAATGCGGCCTTTTGTTTTAATATCTGAATCCGAACCAATAAGATGAGCGATCAAAGACAGGTTGCCACCAACCAGCTCTCCAATAGCTTCACCTGTTTTATTAAAAGGATGCGGATCGCAGGTATACCTGGCCCAAATACCCTGCAAAGCTGCTCTTAATGATTGCACATAGCGGTTGATATATCCTGCTTCATTAAAAGCTGCAGCCATGGGCGCATGCAGGCTGGCAATATAATAATTGGTATAAAGATGTGAATGCAGTACAGTGATATCGCTGAAACCTATGATCCATTTCGGGTTCTTTTTGAATTTTTTAAAATCCAGCTGGTCAATAATGCGGCCCATACCGTAACCACCGCGTCCGCAGAGTATCGCTTTCACTTCATCATCATCCAGCATCTGTTGCAGGTCGGTGAGTCTTTCTTCATCTGTACCGGAAAAATAAGTGGTGGAAGCTCCGCCCAAAGTTTTTCCCAACTTTACATTATATCCCCATTCTTCCCGGAGCACACGGATACACTCGGCTGCTTTTTCAAGACTCATATATCCTGCCGGGCAAACGATGCCGATAGTATCGCCGGGTTGCAGGTAAGGAGGTGTTTTGATCATATTCTATCTGTTAAGGTGCTCGCACCGGTTTGTACAGTCAATTTATGTTGCACGCCACATTTCAATGCAAAGTTATCCCGCTGATGGCCTACCGGAAAATCAAAACATACCGGGTAATTATATCTTTTTACTTTTTCCAGTACAATCTCCTGCAGATTCTTTCCAAACTCTTCACCGGGATCATCTTGCTTGATCTTAAAACCACCGATGACCAACCCGGCAAGATGTTCGAGCTTACCGGTACGGGCCAGATTCCAGAACATGCGGTCGATACTGTAAAGATATTCACCCGTATCTTCTACAAACAGGATCCGTTTTTGTGTTTGTATATCGGAAGAAGAACCGGCAAGGGTTTCCAGTGTTTTTAAATTCCCTCCGGTCAATATCCCTGTAGCAGTTCCAGCCCTGTTTTGCGGATTGGCAGCTACAGAATATTGCATTGGTTCCCCGGCAAGAGCACGGCGGATGGACTCAATTGTTTCCTTCTGCACAGGATCAGCTTTATCCCAAACTTCCGGGAAGCTATTGCACATTTTGGAATGAATGGAAGCAATCCCAAAATTGCGCAGGATATGGGAATGCAATACCGTGATATCACTGAAACCTATGATCCACTTAGGGCGTTCGCGGAACTGGTTCCATTGTAAATTATCGATGACCCTGATGGAACCATACCCACCGCGGGCACACATAATGGCTTTAATTTCCTTATCGTTCAGCATCTGCTGCAAATCAGCCCGCCTTTCTGTATCCGTGCCGCCAAAAGTGGCATCGCGCTTGCCGATGGTCTTGCCAAGACGGATGCGGTAGCCCCAGCTTTCCATCAGTCTTACTGCAGGAAGAATCTCTTCATGCGTGATATACCCGGCGGGCGAGGTGATGCCGACCATATCACCTGGTTTCAGGTATGGCGGCACGATAGTATAGGCAGTTTCTTCCGGGATAAAGCCGAATATTGTACGTTCCGGCAAGACTGCCGCCATCAATAGCGAGGTAGATGATGCGAAAAAAGATTTTCGGTCCATCAATAAAAATACTTAAATCTTCTTACCTATGTAGTTACAACACCCTGCCCGCCGGTTTTTTTTTAAGTCACCCAACCCTTTCTTTCAAAAATGCAGTTCTATTAACAGATGGCCTTATTACCAACGACCGGCTCAGACCTTACCGTTCCGATAGCCACCCTCATCGAACGATGCATAAACAATGACCTGCATAGCCAGGAACAATTGTACAGATATTGTTATGCTCCTATGATCAGGATTTGCTTGCGGTATGGAGGAGACATGGATAAGGCAGGCCTTATTTTTAACGATGCGATGCTGAAAGTATTCCGTGGACTAACTCATTACCGGCATGAAAATAAATTTTGGGGTTGGGTCAAAGCCATTGTGATCAATTGCTGTCTCGATCATGTAAAGAAAGAAACCCGTTTCCCTCAAACAGACAGTCTGATCACAGAAATAGAAATACAAGCATTACCTGCGGAAGTGATCGAGCGGTTATCGGCGAAAGACATCCGCTCGCAGATCAATCAATTACCCCGGAGTACAGCGGTTGTGTTCAACCTGTTTGTTTATGAAGGTTACACGCATAAACAGATCAGCGAAGCCCTGCAAATATCAGAAGGTACTTCCAAATGGCAGGTGAGCCATGCGCGGAAAATACTTTATAAGAAACTCAAAGATTACCTGAACTCCGAAACAAACCATTTATGAATCAACAATCAGCCATTACGGACAGTTTGTTCCGGGCAGTGGAAGATCAGTCATTACCCGATCTATCCTCTATTGATTTTCATTGGCAGGAAATGAAAAACCTGTTGATAGCGCATCCGTCAACCGGGATTCAAAAAACCGTTGTTAACCCGGCGGGGCTTATTCTTTCTTTGGCCATCATACTGCTTTCCTGCCTGTTTATCATAATAACATCAAAGCCTTCTGCCATCCCCATTAATGAGGGTCCAATAAAAACTATTCAGCCATCCCTGAAAGACACTATTCCCCCTCCAACAAGCATAACTAACACAAAACAACCAGCTCAATTCAAGACACTACGAACTATATCCCTGGACACAGCACCGGCCCGCAATGCTACCCAATTCAATACATCACGAGTTATACGCATGGACACAGTATTGACCTCTAGTGTATCAGGTATACTCATGGACACAGTATTTACTTCTGGTTCATCATTCTATTTAACAACCCCAATAATTGTTTCCCGGGATTCAATCATTCACCTGCAAGCACGTTTTTCCACAAAAAGTCCAGTTGTTCGCATGACAAACAATACTCTTTCTGCTGACACGGCCGTGCCTGTAAAAAGAAACAGGATAAGTACACGCAAGGTTAACAACCCGAAAATAATGATGAGTGATTCGATCATCCATAATTAAATTATATGCGCATTATCCTTATTACAACTGCAGTTTTGTTTATGTCGGGAACCTATGCAGCTGATCTGAAAATCGTGGTACGTGGAGCATTTCCTGACACGCTTACTGCTTATATCACTATCGATGATGCAACCAATCAATCGGCAAAGGTCTTATTGCAGGGAAAACAGGGTATATTCCACCTTCACTACGACCTGGAAGCGCCTGTGCTGCTGACGATCAGGGATAAGAAAAATGTTATCCGCGGGATCATGGAAAAAGAGGATGACGTATTGATACAATACAATGCAGATAGTTTATTGGCCAGTTTTACAAGTTATGGAAAAGGAGCTTTCAGGTATTGGGCTTTTGACCGGAATTTAATCAGCAGAAGAATCTCCTTATTGACAACGAATGCCGCTGTTTCCACTATTGATTCCTGTTTCCTTAAACTTCGTGCGCTGGAAACCTTTTTATTGGACAGTATCGGACAGCTTGGTTTTAAGCGAGCCTCTTCCAGATCAATAGCCCGCGGATATTATAAAAGAGAATTTAATTATGCACGGCGCAGGGTACTCGCCAGGTTATTTCCCGATATCCCCTGCACTTTACTTTCCCGCAATAAACAGCTAAGTTCTTATATGCAGGAAGAGGCCCGCCTGCTCTTTACTTTTGATGATGATCTGTACAATTCTTCTGATTACACGAATGATGTATACTACTGCCTGCTACAGGAGTATATGTTGTTGACCCTGAAAAAAATGCGTCCCGGAGACAGTAAAGACAAATATCAGTTTTACCTGCAGTACCTGCCTGCCGGAAAGTTAAGGGAAAGAGTACTCTGCCTACTGCTGGAAACAGATTTCAAACAGCTTAATGACACCGGCTATCTCATCGAACTGGCAAAAAAAGAATATGGCGGAAAGAATACCATATATGCCGCCTACGTCGACAATCTCGTTAAGGCTTATGGCAGCTTATTTCGAAAAGGTGAAAAAGCGCCCAACTTCCTCCTGACCGATACAGCCGGCAGGAATATAACCCTCGCAGATCTTCGCGGCAAAGTAGTAATCATGGATTTCTGGTATGAAAACTGTGTTCCCTGCATTTCTTTATTCAACAGCCTTACCCCTTTAAAAGAACAGTTAAGTCACCGTAAAGATCTTGTATTCCTCAACATTTCCATAGACAGTAAAGACCAATGGTTAACTGCT
>CBHEUU010000425.1:0-4812 GCA_965990355.1 uncultured Chitinophagaceae bacterium | reverse complement strand
TATCACACCACTCACCAATTGAAACCGCCAGTAGTTGGAAGTGCCGATGATCTCAGTATTGATGCCCGTACCTAAATCCACCACGCGGGTAAGCCCCAGGAAAATAAATGCATTAAAGCCAAGCAGGTATTCTTCTTTAAGTTTTAAAGTGAGGATGCTTTCCCTGTAATTAAGTGCGATCAGCAGGAAAATACCTGTAGCGAATATCAACAGGTTGATAGATGACCGCTGATAGATCTTTTGCAACAGTTCCATATTTCTGTCTTTCCAGGCGCGCGACAGATGGGGAATGGCTGTGGCAACAATAGCACGTTGAGGAGCCTGTATTACACTGGTAAGAATGGTGGCAAGGCCGAATATGCCGGCTTTGGCAGTCCCATCTTCCAGCACCGAAGCGATCACCAAAGAGTCAAATACCTGCGCCAGATAAAAGATCAGTGTACCTGAATAAACAAAAGCGCAGAGCGTTAGTATTTTTTTTGCATACCGCCGGGTTACTTTACTGATCCGGAAAGTGAA
Organism: uncultured Chitinophagaceae bacterium; assembly: GCA_965990355.1. GTDB lineage: Bacteria > Bacteroidota > Bacteroidia > Chitinophagales > Chitinophagaceae > Terrimonas_A. The sequence continues at coordinate 4,293 of CBHEUU010000425.1, read as the reverse complement.
ATGGAGGTTTTTTGTAAATAATAAGTAAAGAAGAAGTATAACGGCAATCCCCGGGTAAGTAAATGCATACAGCTTGATAAAAAGATTAAAATCCGGAATAATGCCGGTGAAGAACAATACAATAAGTACCGTTGTCAGCAATCTCCATTGCACTTCTTTCAGAAAACTGGTCAATACAGGTTTCCTGATGCTCCATGTATAAGCTTCCAGTATGGTGAACACCGCCAATCCGAATCCCATTGGGAAGATCCATGCATAGTAAGTGACCAGTTCAGGTGAATTGGCGCCGAACTTCCTTATCACGAGATGCCGGAAAAACCATCCTGCCGCTGTTACCAGCAAAAAACCAATAGTGTTCACCACCAGGGCAATGCTCAGCATATCGTTTTTGGAAGGAGGAAGATTATCGTTGTAATAAGGATAGAACTTAAAAATATACGTGGGCATGGACAATGTTGAAAATGCCATCATCAATGTGGCAATGCCTACGAAAATAGTGGTCAGTCCATATTGCGAGCTGGTAAAAAGCCCCTCCTTGGTAAAAAAATAAATATTCAGCAGGCCAACGGCAAAGCCAATGTACACAACGCCTGAAGAAATAATGCTTTGCCTGCGGATATTACTCATAGAGAAAGGTTCTTATAATTGAAAATTGAATATTGAGCGTTGATTATTGAATATTTCCAGAGCAAAGCAATGAAAAAAATATTCAATAATCAACGCTCAACTCTCAATGCTCAATTTCTAATAGTTGGTATTGAATAATCGCTTTTACTTACATGAATATAAAAGTTCTTGTCTACCGAAAAATTCTTTTCGCTGAGATCGTTTATTCTGGAGCTTTGCCATTCTTCACTGGGTTTTATCCATATTTCTTTTCCCTGGCTGAATACTTTAACCGGCATATTGAATCCTTTTATACAATCTGTCCAGCGGTAAGAAAGAGTATTACCTTCTATTTTATATTCCAGTACGGGTATGCGCGTGCTGCGAAGATATTGATTGAATACAGCAGAAAGGTCCTTGCCTGATTTACGGCTGATATAAGCTTCCACTTCTTTTGAATCAACTACCTTATGATAAAAATCTTTGTTCAATCCTTTCAATACGTTCCTGAAAAGCTCGTCATTATTGATGATCTGCCGGATGGTATGGATCATATAAGCTCCTTTGGAATACATATCTCCGCTGCCTTCTTTGTTCACTCCATAAGGGCCGATAATGGTATTGTCATTCTGGATGGTCCGTTTTAATCCCTGGCAATATTCATTGGCGGCTTTCTTTCCATACTGGCATTCTACAAACAGCACTTCCGAATAAGTAGTGAACCCTTCATGCACCCACATGTCTGCAATATCGCGGGTAGTGATATTGTTGGCAAACCATTCATGCCCGCTTTCATGTACAATAATATAATCCCAGTTCTTGCCCCAGCCGCTGCCCGAGATATCCATGCCCAGGTAACCATTTTTGTATTGGTTGCCATAGGCCACAGCACTTTGGTGCTCCATACCCAGATGTGGTGATTCAACCAGTTTGTAACTGTCTTCATAAAAAGGGTAGGGACCAAACCAGCTTTCAAAGCATTTCAGCATGGCTTTTACATCGCGGCCAAACTGAACCTTCGATTTATCTAAATTATAATCCAATACCCAGTAACTGCATTGCAGTTTTCCTTTAATGCCTGCATAAGTTTCTTCCCAGTTTATGTACTTGCCGATATAGGGAATGATATTATAATTATTAATGGGGTTGACAACAGCCCAGGTCCAGGTGCTGGTACCATTACCGTTTGATCTTTTTTCTTTCAGCCGGCCATTGCCGATAGCAGCAAGTGAATCTGCTACAGTTATGCTCAGGTTGGCGCCATTATCCGGTTCATCGCTTTGATGGTCCTTGCAGGGATACCATACGCTGGCACCCAATCCCTGGCAGGCTACCGACATCCAGGGTCTTCCCTTTGCATCTTTTTTCCATATCCAGCCTCCATCCCAGGGTGGGTTGACTGCTTCGCGGGGTTTGCCGGAATAAAAAATATCAATTGAATCCGATGTTTTTCCATTAGGATAACCATCGGGAAAACTCACCAGGAAAACATTTCCATTGCGGTTATAGGTCAATGCTTTTCTTTCTTTTCCATATAGTATACTATCGATCTGCATGGGTTCCTGCAGGTCAACTTGCATAGCAGCGTGGGCCTGCTGATTAGTTATCTTATAAATAATACGGTTGCTGCCGCTGATCGTTTTTGTGGTATAATCAGGTGTTACAGATAGTTTATAATTAAGTACGTCCCACCAGGCCCTTTCGGATGTAATGATGCCGCGAAGCGTATCCTGGTGTGTGTATTGAGCAAAAGCGGTAAAGGTGCAGAACAGCGACAGAAGTAAACCGGTAAATGTTTTCATGTGTATATTTATTCGCTCGCCGCCTCTGGCGGCTAATATTTTTGCCACATGGAATGCTCAGGCATTTCATGCAGTATTTACAGTTGAGTGTATTTGAGTTGTAAATTTAGTCGTTCATACGAAATATGCCTGTTAAAAGAACAAACCCGCTTTCCCGGTCAGTCTGTATCCTTGCATTGGCCGCCACCTGCATTTTTTCTGCCTGCACAAACAAGCGGAATAAAGACCTGAAGATATTTTATTATAATGAACAAACAGGTATCGCTTCCCTCGATCCTGTTTTTGCCAAAAATCAATCTGTGATGTGGGCCGTGCACCAGTTGTACAATACCCTCGTGGAAATTGATGACAGCCTGCATATCGGCCCTTCCCTGGCGAAAAGCTGGGATATTTCAGCAGACCGGAAAACGTATACTTTCCATCTGCGTAATGATGTTTTCTTTCATGATGATCCTGCATTTCCCGGCGGCAAAGGCCGTTTGCTGAAGGCTGCTGATATTGCCTACAGCCTTTCCCGCATTATTGATCGTAAAGTAGCGAGCCCCGGCGCCTGGATCTTCAATTCCAAAGTGGATACGGTGCAGCCTTTCCTGGCGATAGACGATACTACTTTTCAACTGAAACTAAGCCGTCCGTACAACCCGATACTGGGTATCCTGTCCATGCAATATTGCTCAGCAGTGGCAAAGGAAGCGGTAGAAAAATATGGCCCTGAATTCCGCCGTCACCCCGTCGGCACCGGCCCCTTTCGTATCATAGCCTGGGAAGAAGGTCAGGCATTGGTGCTGACAAAGCATGTCAATTATTTTGAAAAAGATGAACAGGGCAACCGGCTGCCTTATCTCGACGGGATCAAGATCAGTTTTTATGATAGCCGGGCCACAGAGTTTCTTTTATTGCGTCAGAAAAAATTGTCGTTCATCAACGATATTGAATCTTCCTTTAAAGATGAAGTGCTGACAAAGAAAGGAACGCTCCGTAAAGATTGGGAAGGGAAAATTGGACTGCAGGTAAATCCTTATCTCAATATTGAATATCTCGGCATGCTGGTGGATACCAGTAATGCATTGGTGAGATCATCACCAACGCGGTTGAAGAAAATCCGCCAGGCGATCAACTATGGTTTTGATCGCCGCAAGATGGCTTTGTACCTGCGCAATTCCCTGGGCACGCCGGCAGAGTCAGGTTTTGTGCCGGAAGGAATGCCTTCATTCGACACATCCGCAGTAAAAGGCTATACGTACAATCCTGCGAAAAGCAGGAAGCTGCTGGCAGAAGCAGGATTTCCTGATGGAAAAGGATTGCCGGCTATCAAACTTCTTACTATTCCGATATATGCAGATATGGGTGATTATATCGCGAAGCAGTTAAATGAAGTGGGGATTACTGTGCAGGTGGAAACAGTACAGAAAGCATTGTTGCTGGAACTTACTTCCAATTCAAGGGCTTTATTTTTCCGCGGCAGTTGGATTGCCGATTACCCGGATGCAGAAAATTATTTATCCGTTTTTTATTCTAAAAACCCTGCACCGCCTAATTACACGAGGTATAAAAGCCCGGCTTTTGATGCGCTGTTTGAAAAAGCATTGGTGGAAACGAATGATTCAGTCCGTTACAAACTATATCAGCAGGCTGACCAGTTGATGATGGAAGATGCGCCGGTAGTGCCTTTGTGGTATGACAAAGTAGTGAGATTGGTACAACCGGAGGTTACAGGATTTAAACCCAATGCATTAAATCTGCTGGAGCTAAGAAGAGTAAAAATATTAAGTCGTTGAATATTCGATACTCAACGACTCAATAACGGCTGTTCCGGATTAGTCTTTCTTCAATTTATCCTTGAACACTTTCCTGAACTTATCCACTTTCGGTCTTATCACGATCT
>CBHEUU010000424.1:0-4829 GCA_965990355.1 uncultured Chitinophagaceae bacterium | reverse complement strand
TGCCCTATTTACAAACCTGGTTTCTTTTCATTCATTCAACAAAATCTTTTTTATGAGCAACAAGCTTCACTTCGAGACTCTGCAGCTCCATGCAGGCCAGCAAATTGACCCTACAACCAAATCAAGGGCAGTTCCTATTTATCAAACAACTTCTTATGCCTTTGACAGTGCAGATCATGCCGCCGATCTTTTCGGCCTTCGCCAGTTTGGTAATATCTACACCCGCATCATGAACCCGACAACGGATGTTTTTGAACAACGCATTGCAGCACTTGAAGGCGGAGTAGCAGCACTGGCAACAGGTTCAGGCCAGGCAGCACAATTCCTTGCACTGAACAATATCCTGCAAGCCGGTGATAATTTTGTAAGCACTACTTACCTGTATGGCGGCACTTACAATCAATTCAAAGTATCCTTCAAGCGTCTCGGTGTGGATGTACGCTTTGCTGATGGCGATAACGTTGACAGTTTCGTTCCGCATATTGATAAAAACACCAAAGCCATTTACCTGGAAACAATCGGTAATCCCCGGTTGAATATTCCTGATTTCGAAAAATTTGTTGCACTGGCAAAAGAATATGACCTGCCTTTGATCGTCGACAATACATTTGGCGCAGGCGGTTATTTATTCAAACCGCTGGAATGGGGCGCTAATGTTGTAGTTAACTCCACTACCAAATGGATCGGCGGTCATGGCACCACCATTGGCGGCGTGATCATTGACGGTGGCAATTACAACTGGGGCAATGGAAAATTCCCGCAATTCACCGAACCTTCTGAAGGTTATCATGGTTTAAAATTCTGGGATGTATTTGGTGAAGGCAATCCGCTTGGCCTGCCTAATATTGCCTTTATCATCCGTGCAAGAGTGGAAGGCCTGAGGGATTTTGGTGCTTCACAAAGCCCTTTCAATTCTTTCCTCAACATACAGGGACTGGAAACATTGAGTCTGCGCGTGCAGCGTCATGTTGATAATGCACTGGCCCTTGCCAAATGGCTGGAAGCAGATGAGCGCGTGGAATTTGTATGGTATCCTGGTTTGGAAAGCAGCCCCTATCACACATTAGCTAAGAAATACCTGACAAATGGATTTGGCGGCATCCTGCAATTCGGCATCAAAGGTGGAATTGAAAACGGCCGCAAGTTTATCAACTCATTAAAGCTGATAAGCCACCTGGCAAATGTCGGTGATGCAAAGTCACTGGCGATCCATCCTGCATCTACTACACATGAGCAATTAAGTGATAAGGAAAGAGCAGCTGCAGGTGTGTTGGACAACTTGGTGCGCATCAGTGTGGGCATTGAACATATCGATGATATCAAAGCCGATTTTGAACAGGCTTTTCAAAAAGTGTTTTCGAAAGAGTTGGCAGTATAATACAAGAGCAATTGAATTAAACGTATGGTGACCGTTTTTAAATACGAACATCCTTTTCAGTTAGAGTCAGGGGTAATCCTTCCGGGTTACCACCTGGCTTATACTACCCATGGAAAACTGAATGCAGCAAAAGACAATGTGGTCTGGATATTTCATGCATTAACGGCCAACAGCAATCCTGCCGAATGGTGGCCAGGCCTTGTAGGCGATGGAAAATTCTTTGATCCCTCCCGGTATTTTATCATTTGTGTAAACAAACCCGGTAGTCCTTATGGAAGTATTTCTCCCTTGAGCAATAATCCCGAAACCAATCAGCCTTATTATCACGATTTCCCTGTGTTTACCGTACGTGATATTATCAGGACTTACCAGCATTTGAAAAAACAGCTGGGTATTAAAAAGATCCTGGTTGGGCTTGGTGGCAGCACAGGCGGTATGCAATTGCTGGAATGGGCGATTGAAGAACCGGAATTGTTTGAACATATTGTTCCTATTGCAACCAATGCGGCTTTATCTCCATGGGGTGTTGCCTTCAACGCTTCCCAGCGTATGGCGATAGAAGCTGACAGTACCTGGCTGGAAAGACGTCCTGACGCTGGCCAAAAAGGATTGGCAGCAGCACGTTCCATTGCCTTGCTTTCTTACCGGCATTACAATGGTTATGATATAACACAGCCGAGAGACAAAGCGTTTGTTCCGCTTAGTTCAGAAATAACTTATGCTGCTGATAATTACCAGCGCTACCAGGGATTAAAACTGGTGAACCGGTTCAATGCCCTTTGTTACTACCGCCTCAGCCAAACCATGGATAGTCATGATGTTGGGCGCAGCCGGGTAAGCGTGGAACAAGCATTGAAAAGCATTAAAGCCGCTACACTGGTGATCGGCATCCGCTCAGATGTGCTCTATCCTATCGAAGAGCAGGAGTACCTGCAGAGAACTATTCCCGGGGCTCAGTTGTTAGACATAGCCAGTGATTTTGGACATGACGGTTTCCTGCTGGAATATGAAAAAATAGAAACAGCGCTCAGGGAATTCATACATACAAATACATCGCATCATTTAAAAATAGTGAATCAATAAAAACATGGAAACACATAAACAGTTAACGATCGGGTTATTCGGATTTGGAGTAGTAGGTGAAGGTTTATACAAGGTATTGCAGCAAACACCTTCTCTTAAAGCAAGCCTCAAAAAAGTATGCATTAAGAACCCTGGCAAGAAGCGGAATGCACCAGCCGAACTTTTCACCACAGATAAAGATGTTCTGCTGAATGATCCCGAGATCAACGTGATCGTGGAAGTGATTGATGATGCGGATGCCGCCTATCAGATCGTGTCCACTGCCCTGAAGAATGGAAAAGACGTGGTAAGCGCCAGCAAGAAAATGATCGCTGAACACCTGCATTCCCTGCTCGACCTGCAACAGAAAACCGGCCAATCCTTTTTATATGAATCGGCTGCATGTGCTTCCATCCCCGTGATCCGCAACCTGGAAGAGTATTATGACAATGATCTTTTACATTCCATCAAAGCCATTGTAAACGGATCAACCAACTTCATTCTCACCAAAATGTTTGAAGATGGCCTGGATTTTAAACAAGCATTGATACTGGCGCAACAGCTAGGCTTTGCAGAAAGCAATCCCAAGCTGGACGTGGAGGGCTTCGATGCGGTGAATAAATGGACTTTCCTGCTTACACATGCTTATGGCATCACTGAATCACCTGAGAACATTTTGTTCAATGGCATACAGAATATCCGCGGCAGTGACGCCGTTGTTGCTAAAGAAAAAAATCAGCAGATCAAACTGGTGGCCCAGGCAAAAAAACTGCAGAATGGAAAAGTAGCAGCTTTTGTTCTTCCACAGTTTGTAAAACAGGAAGACCCCTTATCCTTCGTAAAGAATGAATACAATGGTGTGGTGATCGAGAGTGGTTTTGCAGATAAACAATTCTTTTATGGAAAAGGCGCGGGAAGTTTCCCTACTGCCTCCGCCGTGCTGAGTGATATTTCTGCACTTCGTTATCAATATAAATACGAATACAAGAAATTATACCATCATCGCCCACATGAATTGAGCAACGATATTTTCCTTCGCGTGTATGTAAGTTTTGAAGACTGGCAGTATATCCCCCGCGAAAAATTTGAATGGATTGAAGAATGGCATGCGCAGGAAGATAGAAAATACCTGGTGGGTGTGATCGCTTTTGAAGAATTGAAAAACAATAACTGGTGGAAGGAAAACAATACTTCATTGATTCTTACACCTGACCCGGTTATTGAGGATGTGGAGATAAGAAAGTTGAAAAAGAAGAGCCTGGAACTGGCGGGGATTGTATAAATATCCTCTCTTACGGGAGCATTTTATCTTCCACCAGTCTGTTGTGGTATTGTTGAATAAATGCTTTCATTCTTAGCTCCAGGCTATCTTTCATTGCAGGTAATTGCTTTTGCAAATCTGTTTTCATCAGCCGGTCTTTATTATAATTATAAAGACCGGTTGTTTTTTGCCCGTCAAATTGCAACAGGTAATCATCCTGTATCCATTGAAAGCCGCCCAGGTAGCTGGCAGCAAAATTCTTTCTCGATGGTGTAAAAATGCTTTCACCGAAGGAAACCAGTTTACCATTATAATTAAGATAAGAAAGTACGCTGGGCATGATATCTATTTGTTGCACCACGCTGCTATCTACTTTCATCAGTGAACTATCTCCCGGATGATAAAAAGCAATAGGAATGGATAAATTGCCCCAGCCTGTTTGGTATTCCGGGAATTCAGATACAGTAGCGTGATCAGCCGTGATCACAAATAAAGTATTCTTAAACCATTTCATAGTTGAAGCCGTTGCAAAAAAATTCCGCAATGCCATATCCGTATAACCCATGCATTCATGAATAGGCAGATCTCCCTTGGGAAAAACACCTTCATATTGCTTTGGTACTTTGAAAGGGTGATGTGACGACACGGAGAAAATAGTGGAGAAGAACGGCTGAGGGATAGTATCAAGATTCTTTGCAAAGAACTGGAAGAATGGCTCATCCCAGATTCCCCATAATCCATCAAAATCGTCGTCATTATTATACTCATCCTTCCCATAATAGTGCTGGATATTCACCAGGTTGGCAAATGCTTTAAAACCCATGGAACCATTAGGCGCACCATGAAAGAAAGACGTATTATAGCCCTTATCTTTTAAAATGGACGGAAGGCTTTTTAATTTGTTAGACGCATAGGGCGTTAACACAAATGGTATTTCTCCTGCAGGAATACCGGCCCGCACAGATGGTAAGGCATCAATGGACTTGCGGCCATTGGCAAAAGAACTCCAGCAAATGCGGCTTACAGAAAATAATGAATCCAGGAAGGGGGTGAATCCTTTATAGGTGCCGCCTTTCAAGTCCCTGTTATAAAAACCAATCCCTTCACGGCCAAAGCTTTCGAGAATAA
>CBHEUU010000423.1:0-4843 GCA_965990355.1 uncultured Chitinophagaceae bacterium | reverse complement strand
CTGGACCATACTTATAATATTTTTCTCTAAGGTTTCTGTGATTGATGCGTTTGGAGCAAATCATCCCGGGCAGTCCAAACTGTTTCGTTTTGCTTTTCTCTATGCAGGTTTTGCTTTCATTCTTTCTTTGATCAGGGAAGCCATTAAAGATATTGAAGACAGGGATGGAGATGCCCGTTATGGTTGCCGCACCATGCCGATCGTATGGGGTGTGAACACGTCAAAAGTCTATATCGCGGTGTGGCTGATCATTCTTATTGTGACCCTTGCCGTGCTGCAGGTGTATGTACTGCAGTTTCAATGGTGGTGGGCCGTGGGTTACTGTGTCGTATTTATCATCCTGCCATTACTCTATATTTTATCAGGCTTGTTTAAAGCGAAGGACGTAAGCGATTACCACCGGTTGAGCACTCTCACCAAAGGCGTGATGCTTACCGGTATCCTTTCTATGATCTTTTTTTACTTTTATATATGAACCCGATCATCCTGGCTTCTCAATCGCCACGCCGCAAGCAATTGCTGGAATGGGCAGAAATACCATTTGAGATAGTAATCAAAGAAACAGCAGAAACCTATCCTGCATCAATGGCAGTAGAAGAAGTGCCGGTGCATATTGCCCGGAATAAAGCCCTGGCCGTGCAATCTTCCGTTGATCCCGGTAAAGTGATTTTAGCCGCTGATACTGTAGTCGTGTTAGACCAACGGATCATCGGCAAACCCGCCGACAGGGAAGATGCTATCCGCATCCTTACTGATCTTTCTGGCAACCAGCACCGGGTGATCACTGGTGTGGTGATCAGGCAGGGAGAAAAAGAAACAGCCTTTGCTGATATTACCAATGTCTATTTTCATTCGCTTACGCGCCAGCAGATAGAATTCTATGTCGACAAGTATAAGCCTTATGATAAAGCTGGTGCCTATGCCATCCAGGAATGGATCGGTGTGATAGGCATCCAATCTGTTGCCGGTGATTTCTATAATGTGATGGGGCTTCCCGTGAGCCGTGTTGTAAGGGAATTGGAAAAATACAAATGATCACCGTTATTTTCCCGGCATAAACTGTTATAAAAACAATGGTCATAGATCGCAGGCTTTCTACTTTGAGTTTCCTTTTAAAAGGCTACTCAAATGACAGAAAGATTATTGCAATATATCTGGCAGTTCCAGCATTTCAACCGGCATCAGCTTACCACACTGAATGGTGAACCGGTATATGTATTTTCCCCAGGCATATACAATACCAACCAGGGCCCTGATTTTTTTAATGCACGGGTAAAGATCGGACCGTTTACCTGGTCGGGTTCTGTAGAATTGCACCTGCATACTTCCGATTGGAATAAACATGCACATGAACATGACCCGCATTACAGCAACGTGATACTGCATGTGGTGTGGGAAGATGACGGCCCGGCAAATGATCTTCCTGTACTGGAATTGAAATACCGGATACCCAATATACTGTTGCAGCATTATCAATCACTGCTGCAATCAACAGCTTTTATCCCTTGCGGGAAAAAGATCACCAGCCTGCAGGATATTGCCTGGCAAAGCTGGAAAGACAGGCTGCTGGCAGAGCGCCTGCTGCGTAAAGCAAACATGACCGGCACTCTTCTACGGCAAAATAATTTTCATTGGGAAGAAACTTTCTGGTGGTTGCTGGCAAGAAGTTTTGGCAGTCACCTGAATGCCGACTTCTTTGAATCAGTAGCACGGTCTGTTCCACTTTCTTTGCTTGCCCGTCATAAAAATCAATTGCATCAGTTGGAAGGGATGCTGCTTGGCCAGGCTGGTCTGCTGAATGGGCCATTGGAAGAAGACTATGCCATTCTGCTGCAAAAAGAGTATCAGTTTCTCCGCCGCAAATATCAACTGAAGCCTGTTCATGGGCAGCCGGTTTTTCTTCGGATGCGGCCCGTTAATTTCCCCACCGTGCGTTTTGCGCAATTAGCCATGCTTGTGCATCAGACCACTCATTTATTCACCAGGGTAAAAGAAACAGTGAATGTAAAAGAGATCCGTCAGTGGTTGGATGTAACGGCCAATGATTACTGGCATTATCATTACCGGTTGGATGAAACCAGTTCTTTCCGCCCGAAAAGATTGGGAACCGCCATGATTGATTCGATCATTATTAATACGATCATCCCGATCTTATTTACGTATGGGCATTTTCACCAGGAAGAGCCATTGAAGGAAAAAGTGCTGCAATGGCTGGAAGATCTTCCGCCGGAGTCGAATGCTGTTATTGAAGGTTACAGGGAATTGGGCATGCGTACCCACACTGCCAGCGATACGCAAGTATTGCTGGAGTTGAAAAGCCGGTATTGCAATCAACGGAAATGCCTGGATTGTGCGGTAGGGAATGCGATTCTAAAAAGAATGGATTGGGAAAAATGAGCTCCCACGAAGCACACAAAGGCCCACAAAGAATAAGCGCACTAAGAGAGTACTTCACACTTAGACAAATAATCAAAACAAGATTTGCAGTCTGCGATAGCTTCTTTGTGCGCTTATTCTTTGTGGGCCTTTGTGTGCTTCGTGGGAGCCCGATTGATCCGGTCACTTTTCAGGCCGGCTTAACTCCAGTTTCCCCAATCCACTTTCACCTCTATATCCGGATGAATGCTTTTTGCCACAGGACAGGTGTCTGCGGTATGCTTCAGGATAGTTTTTGTTTTTTCATCAATATTGTGAAGGGCTTCAGGTATATGAAATGTTAATTCTATACCGCCAACGCGGCGTGGATCTGCTTTCATTATTTTCAGTACATCCACTTTTATATCGTTGAGGTCAAAGCCCAGGGTGCGGGCCTTGATGCCCATAACTGTTACCATACAGGTGGCCAGGCTGGTTGCCATCAGGTCGGTGGGAGAGAAGCGTTCGCCCTTGCCGTTATTGTCTGTAGGGGCATCGGTTTCGAAAAAAGAGCCGCTTTTCAAATGGGTACAGGTGGTGCGGAGATCGCCATTGTAAACTACTGTAGAGGTCATTTCAATTTTTGCCCTAAATTTACGTTATAACCAAGAGTAAATCTCTTTGTAATTTTAATTAAAAGAAGAATCTGTGAAGAAACTCAGCCTCTCCGCCATCGTTTTATTGCTTGCGATTGCCGCCTTTGCACAAGACAGAAGAGCAGAACGGAATGAAAAGAAAGAAGCCAAACGTCAGAAGATAAATGAACTGATGCGCCAGGCTGAAGAGGGGGTGCTCGTTTATAATAAACAAAGTACATTCGGTATACAGCTTCGTACAAATGGCTATGGCGCATTTTACGAATTCGGTAAAATGAAGACCAACCGCAGGACCAATTTATACCGCATAGATTTTGCTGAAATAAAAGAAAAGAAAGAAGAGAAATCACTGGGAGGAAGCTTCATATTCGGAAACCCCTATATATACGGGAAAATTAATTACTTCTATCCCGTTACTATCGGTTTTGGCCAGCAATACATTTTTGGACAAAAAGGAAATAAAAACGGCGTGGCTGTTACAGGCGTTTACTATGCAGGGCTGGCGCTCGGTCTCCTCCGTCCTTATTATCTCACGGTAAATGATCCGAACGGCGGCGAAAGGGATATTAAATATTCAGTGGAAGACAGCGCGCTTTTCCTTGATCAGAGTGCCATTATTGCCGGCGGCGGTTTCAGCAAAGGTTGGGGCGAGATCAAAGTAAAACCCGGTGCATTTGGTAAAATAGGCATGCGCTTCGATTATGGCCGTTTTAACGAAACCGTTTCGGCCCTGGAAATAGGCCTGAGCGCTGATTATTATCCCGGTAAAATCCCTATCATGCTGAAGTTGAAGGAAAGGAAGCTTTTCTTCCAGGGATACGTCGCCATTCTTTTCGGAAGGCGTAAATGAACCTTCGGGGGCTAGTATTCGTTATCTTCCATAATCCCTCGTATTTTTGCACTATGACCGAACTTCCCGTTGTTTCCGCAACTAATGAAAAAGCCAGGGTAAAAAAGCCTGACTGGTTAAGGGTAAAATTGCCCATCGGAGAAAGCTATAAGCACGTCCGTAACCTGGTTGATACCCACAAACTTCATACGATCTGTGAAAGTGGTAACTGTCCCAATATGGGCGAGTGCTGGGGAGCCGGTACAGCCACTTTTATGATACTCGGTAATGTGTGTACCCGCAGCTGCGGATTCTGCGCTGTTGCCACCGGCCGGCCTGAAGCCGTGGATTGGGATGAGCCCCAACGAGTAGCTGAAGCTATTTACCTGATGAAAGTGAAACACGCGGTAATCACCTCTGTTGACCGCGACGAATTGAAAGACGGCGGTTCAATTATCTGGCACAATACCATTAAAGCAGTTAAAGCACTTAATGCTGATACTACCTTGGAAACCCTGATCCCCGATTTTAAAGGAAAGAAAGAAGATATCCAGCGTGTGATCGATGCAGCGCCTGAAGTGGTATCGCATAATATCGAAACAGTGGAACGTCTTACCCGCCAGGTGCGCATCCAGGCCAAATACTGGCGCAGTATGGAAGTGATTCGCACACTGAAAGAAGGCGGCAGAAGAACCAAGAGCGGCATCATGCTTGGTCTTGGTGAAACCCGTGAAGAAGTGATACAAACCCTGAAAGATCTGTATGATAATGGCTGTGATGTGGTCACTATCGGCCAGTACCTGCAGCCTACGCAAAAACATTTGCCTGTACAACGTTTTGTTCACCCCGATGAATTTGCAGAATACCGAGAGATCGGTTATAACCTTGGCCTCGATTATGTAGAAAGCGGGCCGCTGGTCCGTTCATCTTACCATAGCGAACGTCATGTGTTTGCAGGACTGGGAAAAAAGGAATGGGAAATGTCAAAAAAAGTTCCTGCGAT
>CBHEUU010000422.1:0-4865 GCA_965990355.1 uncultured Chitinophagaceae bacterium | reverse complement strand
TTTTATCCCGCTCAAATTCCGTAACAAGGAGAATGATATGAGCCATGGTCCTGAATCTTCTGTGGTGGAAGACATGAAAATGTATGCAGTGGCCAGGATCTATCTCGATAATTTTCCTCACCTGAAAGCTTACTGGCCGATGCTGGGCCGCCAGAATGCACAGCTAACACTTTCATTTGGTGTGAATGATATAGATGGAACGATTGATGATACCACGAAGATCTATTCTATGGCAGGCGCTGAAGAGCAAATACCTTCTATGAACACGGCGCAACTGGTGACGCTGATCAAGCAGGCACGGCGCAAGCCGGTGGAAAGGGGAACACTTTATAATGTTATCCGTGATTACAGCGGGATGGATATAAAGGAGATTGAAACCAATCCTTTGCTGAACTGATACCGGTCTCCCCTGTCAATAAATATATTTTTCCGGCGCCTCCTTTTTTAGTATATTCCTATACTAAAACTTGTCATTATGAATACCATTTCATCTATTCTTGCCCGCAAGGGCACTGTCACGATCAGCGTACCTCCGCAAACAAGTGTACTGGACGCCCTCCGTATAATGGCTGAAAAGAATATCGGCTCTGTGCTGGTAATGGAAAATGACAAATACCTCGGCCTTGTTTCTGAAAGGGATTACTCACGTAAAGTGATCCTGAAAGGAAAACATTCAGATGATACGACGGTAGCCGAGATCATGTCGTCTGACCTGCCAACCGTTACTCCTAAGGATAGTGTGGAGCATTGCATGTCGCTCATGACAAAAAACAATATCCGCTACGTACCTGTATTTGAAAGTGAAAAACTCGTTGGACTTATTTCCATGAGTGATGTGGTAAAAGAAACCATATTGAATCAGAAAGAAACGATCAATCACCTGGAAAGTTATATTCACGGACAGGGATAGTTCCTGCTCTGCCTAACACTCCGGCAAACTCAGCGGCACATTTATGGCCAGTCCTCCATCTGCCGTTTCCTTATACTTGTAATTCATATCCTGTGCTGTATCCCACATGGTCTTGATCACTGCGTCCAGTGATACCTTGGCAAAATCAGGAGTGCTTTGCAACGCGAGTTGTGATGCAGTAATAGCTTTGATTGCTCCCATCGTGTTTCTTTCAATACAAGGCACCTGCACCAGTCCGGCAATAGGATCGCAGGTCATGCCGAGATGATGTTCCATCGCAATTTCTGCTGCCATCATTGCCTGTCTTTGGCTGCCAGAGCTTGCCTCTGTCAATGCTGCTGCTGCCATGGCAGAAGAAACGCCGATCTCTGCCTGGCATCCTCCCATAGCAGCTGAAATAGTCGCCCCTTTTTTAAAGATGCTGCCGATCTCCGCTGCTGTCAGCAGGAACCGGATCACTTTATCTTCTTCCTCTCCTTCTGTAAATAACACGTAATACATCAGCACAGCCGGGACCACGCCTGCTGCTCCATTCGTAGGTGCCGTTACCACCCTGCCAAAAGAGGCATTCTCTTCATTCACTGCGAGGGCAAAACAACTTACCCAATCCAGCACATAATTGAAACCCATGCCACCCTGTCTGATCGCATTTGCCCAGCTATCATAATCTGTTGCTGTCACACCTTTCAGCAATTTCTTATTCAGTCCTGCTGCCCTTCTTCTTACATTTAATCCGCCCGGCAAAAAACCTTCGGTATGACAACCGCGGTAAATACAGTCGCGCATCACCCGCCAGATATTCAACACACCTTCTTTTGTTTGCTGCTCCGTGCGCCATGCATTTTCATTTTCCAAAACAATTTCATGAATAGCCAATCCTGTTTTGATAGACCAGCGCAACAGGTCGTTAGCCGTATTTACAGGAAAAGGCAATTGCACACCAGCCGAACCGGCGGCCTGCTCACCTTCTTTCACTACAAACCCACCACCTATTGAATAATATGTTTCGGCAATTGATTGCCCATTGCGAAGCTTTACCAGGAAACTAAGTGCATTGGAATGGAAAGGAAGTGTTTCAGAACTGAGAAACCCTATATCTGTTTCGGGATCGAAAGCAATTTCATGCTGACCTGCCAGGCTGATCTTTTTGTTTACAGCAATCTCTTTTATTTTCGATTGAATTGAATCCACCGGTATCGTCACCGGATCATTTCCTGACAGACCTAATTGCACAGCAATATCAGTACCGTGACCAATACCTGTTTTAGCAAGTGAGCCATATAATAAAACCTGCACAGAACTTACTTCTGCCAGGTTATTACTTTGCTCCAACGTTTTCAGAAAACGCTGAGCTGCCCGCCATGGGCCCAGCGTATGGGAACTCGAAGGCCCTACGCCTATTTTAAAAATATCAAAAACGGAAATGGGTTCGTATGACAAGGTATTAGTTTTAAAAAAGTAAAATTACAACCATTCGTGTTCATTCCTGCTTACAAAAAAGCCTCGTACGGATTACGTACAAGGCCAGTATGCAGGCGGTATTGGTTGAAAATTATTGCACAGCCACCAGGTCCACTTCAAACACCAGAATAGAATTGGCAGGAATCGGGCCATTTGCCTGGCTGCCATAACCGAGGCTTGGTGGTATATAGATCACCATCCGGCCACCGGCTTTCAATAAGGGTAATACATTTCTCCAGCCGGGAACGATCATTTCCAGGTTAAAATCCACCGGGTTGACTGCCTGATCGAACACAGTACCATTAGTAAGGTACCCTTTATATTTTACAGATACATTTGAACAGGCAGTTGGATTTTTACCTGTTCCCGCAACTTCAATTGTATAAAAAACACCACTGCAATGCTGAATAGCAGTTATGTTGTTGGCTGCGATATGATTTGCTACAAGCTGGATCTCGGAATCAGGGGCTTTATTAGCACATTGATCATATTCACATTTATCATTATCTTTACTGCAAGCGGAAAAAAATAGTGTAATTACAAGAGCCCAAACCGAAATTTTCTTCATATACTGGTAGATTAGCGCAAATATATAGGTACTTGCGATATAAAGACCAATTTAACAGGCAAATGCTGCAAGGAAATAAAAAAATCAGGGCTTATCTTTTTTAGCCTGCAGTTCCTGGTAGCGCTGCTCATTCAAATCCCATTTGTGTTTTACGGAAAATACGGTCGTAAAAACAACAATCAGCAAAGCGCCTATTACGAGTACCAATATCAGGGAGGGGCTGTAATGGATCTGCATATCGGCCCGCTTATACCAGCCGGAGAAGAAATTGAGGAAAATAGCAATTACCAATACCACAGACAAAGGCAGGCCTACGGAGAGTTGCCTGACCAGTTTTTTCTTACGAAGCCGGTCCGTTTCCCAGGAGGCCATGAATTTCTTTTCGTCTTCTGTTAGCATAACGGACCAAAATTAAAACTTATGGCGTTCAGATGCTTGGAACAGCCAGTTGAATTATTTATATTGTGCAGATAAATCCAAGGGCTGTGAAAATAACATCCTTACTAACTCAATACCTCTACAACCACCATCGGCTCGATTTACCCGGTATTGGCACTTTCCTATTAGATCCTTCTGCTATACATGCGCTGGAAAACAGTAAACAACGTTCAGCAATACTGGAAGGCATCAGTTTTGAAAACAATCCGAATCTTAAAGAGTCCCCTGACCTGGTTGCTTATATCTCTGCGCAAACCGGCAAAATGAAACCGTTGGCATCAGCCGACCTGGAATCATATCTTGAAGTGGCCCAGCAGTTCCTCAATATCGGAAAGCCTTTCACTTTTGAAGGCATCGGCACATTGGTAAAAGTGAACCTGAAAGAATGCGAGTTTGTGCCTATTTCCGTATCGACGGATAAAGTAAGAGAACTGAATACCAAAGAGTCGCCTAAAACTTCAACCCGTGAGGAAGCCGTTCCGCAATTTGGATCTTTCCTGTCTGACCCTGTGCTGAAACAGCGTTGGAAAAAACCGGTGGTAGCTCTTGCACTTGTATGCGGGCTTATTCTCACCATCTGGGGTGGATATGCCATCTCTAAAAAAGCCGGCACCAGGGCTGCAGATTCAGTTGTCCTCAGCGATACTACAGTGGTGGACACAACTACTAAACAGGCACAGGTACCTGACAGTCTTGAAAAAGCTGCTTTACTGGCCAGCAGCAACTATAAATATGTACTGGAAGAAGGATCCCAGCAAAGGGCGATAAAACGGTATAATCAACTCCGCACCAATCTCTGGGATGTAAAACTGGAAACAACAGATTCTGTCCGGTATAAACTCTATCTTTTATTGCCTTCACAAAATGCAGATACTACCAGGGTGCTTGATTCACTCACCGTAATGACAGGTAAAAGAGTGTATATTGAGCATCAAAACTGATGACGCATCCTTCTGCACAATCCTGGATACAACATCTGCAACTGAACCGTCATGTGGAAGGTGGTTGGTATAGTGAAGTGTACCGCTCTCCTTTGATAGTACCAGCGGAGCAATTATCTCCTGCTTTCAGTGGAGCACGTTCTGCCAGCACGCATATTTATTTCCTGTTGGAAAAAGAAAATTTCTCTGCTTTTCACCGGATAAAATCGGATGAGATCTGGCATTTTTATAGTGGCGATCCGCTTGTTGTTTATGAAATTGAAGCTTCCGGTGAATTAAAGGAACACTTGCTGGGTAATGATCCGTCTGCAGGGCAAAGTTTATGTTGCGTTATTAAGGCCAATAACTGGTTTGCTTCAAAGGTTGCGGCGGGTGGTGAGTATGGGTTGGCAGGGTGTACAGTGGCTCCGGGGTTTGACTTCGCGGATTTTGAGCTCGCGGAGAAAGATAAATTACAAATTGAGTTCCCACAGCATAAAGAATTGATTGGGGTTTTATGTAGAAAGTAAGTTTTGTTTTCCCACAAAGACAACCAAGAACACAAAGG
>CBHEUU010000421.1:0-4880 GCA_965990355.1 uncultured Chitinophagaceae bacterium | reverse complement strand
CGTTGTATTGAAGTGTTGCCTGAAGGCGGTGATAAAACTGCTGCGGTTGGCATAACCTACTTCCAGTGCGATTTCCTCTATTGACCGATCGCTTGTTTTCAGTAGCAACTGTGCGTATTGCATACGATGCCAGGTAAGCCGCTCAAAAACGGGCATACCAAATAATTGTTTAAACCCTATTTTCAATTTCCGCACACTTACCCCCGCTTGCCTTGCGAGTGTGTATTGGTCGCAGTGCGAATGCAGGTCACGCTGCAGCAGGTGATCTGCCGAATAGATCGCAGCTATATCTTCATCAGTAAGCCGGTCAGGCAATGGCGGACCCTCATGAGTAAGATGAAGGAGCAACAGTTCCTGAACACATTTATCGTAATGCAACTGCCTGATAGGGTCTTTGTACGGATGCCGGAGAATTTTATGGATCAGGCTTTTCATTTCTTGGGTGAGTGGCTTGGGGGTTGTAGCCTGAACAAGATGCGGTATGCCTAGTTTTTCTAATAATTCTTTGGAGTAATGCGCCATGAAATAACTGCAAGCACTGTCTTTTTTAAATAAGGCAATAAGATCAGGCTGGTCATTCAACTTGTATTCCCCCGCCCGCAAAGTCCATTGTTCGCCTTCAGGAACCTGTTGGGTTATTTGTCCGGCTAACATAGCTTCCAGTCTAATACTCCCGGGATGATTTTTTTCTTTGATGGTGAGTTTACCGGTACGAATGAACCGGAAGATCCTGTAACTGAAATCGATGAGTTTTTGCTGATAGTTTTTATGTTCTGCCGTAAAGGTCTTGTGTTGCAATATGTGGTGGGTGCTGCCGGGTAGAATGCGATCCTGAGGTTTGGTGGACCGGGGCTGCCAGTCGACGGGCTTATTGTTGTTGGGGAAAATATCCGGTATCATAGTTGGATAAGGTTGCAGTGAAATATGATGCTTAAATTTAATGCTTTTTTTATTCTCACCAGCGGTGTTTTACCGGGCAAAAATGTTTTTTAACCAATCGGTGTAAAGGTTTCAACGAATGGTTATTGCCCGGAAATTATGCAGTAAGAGGAGCAACCGCCTATATAATATGCCTTATTTTCCCGTTATTTGTCCTGCTTATGAGACGTTTATCGCTTCTTGGGTTGATTTTTTGCACTTTATTGTGTAACGCCCAACAGCAAACCCGCCATTGGTTTCTTAGCCAGAACCACATTTCAGTAACACCATCAGGCGTTACTACAGGGCTTTCACAACCTGCCTTTACCTCATTTAATGTCACCAATAAAAGTACTTCTATCTCAGACGCCGCAGGTAACCTGCTTTTTGCTTTCGATGGAACAAAAATCATTGACAGGAACCTTAATGTGATGCCATCCCTTGCAAACGTAAATCTAAATGGCCAGGGCAATCGCATGCTTATTCAGCAGCTTCCTGGCTCTTATCTTTTTTATGTCTTTTATACCGCCCGCAATGAACCATGGAATATAAATAACAGCAGCTATCACCTGAAGTATGCCATTGTAGATCTTACATTGAATAGCGGAAACGGAGATGTTGTGGCCTATGATTTATCGGTTACTGATAACTCTTCGCCATCTTTCACCATTGTTCAAGGCGATAATCCACTTGATCTTTGGCTTATTACCCACAGGTTTGCTACGGATTCATTTTACAGTTATAAGATCACAACGGGCGGACTGACTGAGCCGCCGGTTGCCAGTAAAGCAGGTACTGTTGCTACTACGCAGGATTATATTTTTTATGATCTGAAAGCTTCGTTTGACGGAAAAATGATCGCAGGGATTGCTTACAGAAACTATTCTACCATATTTGCATTAACATATGGATTTACAGAAGTATTCGATATAGATGCTGTAACAGGAAAAATTACTTCAAAAGTTCGTACAAGGCGTACTTCTGGGTATTTCAGTACTTCTTTCTCTCTTGAATTGTCTCCAGACAACCGGTTATTATACACCTGCCAGGTGTCGCGTATTTATGGCCTCCAGCCCTGCGGATATGCCAGCGGCAGTGTTTATCAATATAACCCCTGTTATACAGATTCAGTAGATTTTCAACGGTACGGAATGCAGGTTGCCCAGGCCTTTTATTTTTGTGCACCAAATGCGAGTTGGAGTTACATGCAAATGGGTGCAGATAAAAGATTACATCTTCCGTTTTCGGGAACTACTGTTTCCACGATTAATTTCCCCAACAGGATGGGTGCCTCCTGTGATTATGTCTTTCAATCCTACCAATTGCCGAATGGAAATTTTTCTACCGTAGCAACACCTGATTTTACGCATGAAATGATGCAGAAGGCCGTCATTAATAATATTGTATACGAAGGCGGATGTTATCCAAATCCGATACATTTTCGCATCACCAATGATACAATTACACGTGCGGAGTGGAACTTCGGAGATCCGGCCAGCGGCAGCAATACTTCTTCTTCCCTTACACCTTCCCACATTTTTTCAGGACCAGGGAAATATACAGTTACCGCCCAACTTTATAATTCCACGAATCAGTTGATTGAGACGGTAAAAGAAATCGTGGAAATAGCTGATCCTGGTACCCGGGTGTTAAATGGTTATCCAAAGGATACATCTTTTTGCTCAGGCGAAAAATTGACTATTAAACTGAATGTGGTAAATGGGATCCACAACTGGTATCGAACCCTTCCTGATGGAACGCGTTATGGCTATATAGCAGCCGACAGTATGCAGATATCTTCCTCTGGTACGTGGTATGTTGAGATGAGGCAGAATGATTGCAACGGCTGTATAAAATTGGATTCCATAACCGTTACTGTACTGCCAAAACCGAGTTTTGATTTAGGCAGTAACAGGAATCTTTGCCTGGGCGATTCATTATTGTTGGGACAATTTAATCCTGCTGGTACTTATATCTGGAATACAGGTGACAACGACCCCTCACTCTGGATAAAACAAGGAGGTTTGTATTGGGCGGAGTCAGAAATAAACAACAATGGTTGTCCTTTCCGCGATTCAATAATAATAACCGGTGTTCCCAGTGTTAATTTCTCTTTACCGGCAGATACGACATTATGTAACGACGAAAAAATATTGCTTAACCCTGGAGTAACGAATGCTTCCTATATATGGCAGGACGGATCATCCAATTCTGCTTTCCAGGTAACCAAAGCCGGTGAATACTGGGTAAGGATCAACTCCTCTAACGGCTGCACTAAATCAGATACTATAGTGGTCAGTTATATCAATGCCCAGCAAGTTGATCTCGGTAATGATACAACTTTGTGTAATGGCAATGCTTTGTTATTAAATACCACCATTGCCAACGCAGCCTATCAATGGAGCACAGGAGAAACAACCGACCAGATTTCTGTTACGCAGCCGGGCGAATACTGGATTAAAGTTGATAACGGCAACTGTACTGTTTCCGACACTGTTATTGTTGCTTTCAATCAATCACCCGTCTTATTCCTTGGGGCTGACACAACAATTTGCCAGAATGAGAAATTATTGCTTGACCCTGGTATTACGAATGCTTCTTACTCCTGGCAGAACGGCTCCCAGGGTAATTCTTTTACTGTTTCTCAGCCCGGCTTGTACTGGCTGGAAGTAAATCAGCTTTCTTGTATTGTCAGTGATACTATTGTGGTAACTTATTTTAATGTGCCGCCTATTTCCCTGGGGCCGGATATCAGGTTTTGTGCAGGCGACAGTGCCACACTCCAGGCTACACCGGGATTCAGACAGTATAATTGGAATGGAGTGGCAGGGAGTAATCAACTGGTTGTTCATACACCCGGTTCTTATGAAATAACCGGGTTTACCGCCGATGGTTGCAAAGCCCGTGACACACTAATTGTTCAGGACTTTTATCCTTTGCCAAATGTTGATCTTGGGAGTAGTACGGATATCTGCTTTGGCCAAAAACTGGTACTAAATGCGGGTACTGGTTACAGCCAATATAGTTGGAGTAATGGTAGTACTTCTCAAACCATAACTGTCGATGCTGTCGGATCTTATTCAGTGGAAGTCATCAACCAGGATGGTTGCCATGGGTATGATACAATTCTTATACGCTCTATTCTTTCATCACCAGCAAAATTTCTTCCAGCTGATACAGCCATCTGTTCGTATGGTGACCTGCTCTTGAAACCTAATTCCTCATTTAATCAATACCAGTGGAGTACAGGAGGCACTACTTCATCTATTACCGTTACTCAACCGGGGGTGTATTGGTTGAAAGTAAGAGATCAAAATAATTGCACGGGTAGCGATACTGTAATAGTAAGGCCGAAAGAGTGCCTTCAAGGGTTTTTTATTCCAACGGCATTTTCGCCCAATAACGATGGGAAAAATGATATGTTTTATCCCCTTTTATTTGGCAATATTGGATATTATCGATTTACTGTCTATAACAGATGGGGTCAGATAGTTTTTAACTCAGTTACTCCCGGTCAGGGATGGAATGGTAAATACCAGGGGCAGTTACAGGATTCAAATGTTTATATATGGAGCTGCAGTTACCAGTTGGCCGGTGAGCCTCAAAAGACGGAGAAAGGAACAGTTTCATTGATCCGGTAGGCTCTATTTCTTTTTTGCATTCAAATGAATGCTCGCTGCCCGGGCCGTCATGCTTTTCTGTTTCAACTGTTCTTCCACTTCAACAACCGCCTGCATCAAATTATTCTTTGTATCCGTTAACTCCGTAATCGCTTTACTCATCAGGTCCCACACGGGTTTCATCCGTTCAATTAAAGCCTGTCCCTTTTCCGTCAACTGTATCAGCCGTTTTCTTTCATCAGTTTTGTCTTTCTTTGAACGGACCAGTTTTTCCTTTTCCAGCTCTTTTAATAAACTGATAGTAGAAGGATGGGTATAACCAATCTCCGCTGCTATTTCCAC
>CBHEUU010000420.1:0-4884 GCA_965990355.1 uncultured Chitinophagaceae bacterium | reverse complement strand
AAAAAGCTATTTTTTCGTAACATTGTATTTACATTTTAGATGTTAAGGAAAGGGCACAGCAGGTATGAACTTTTGCGAGAAGTTTATACCGACTAATCTGTGCCTTTTTCTATGGTCAATGGTTAGAGAGACAGGTAATGATTATTCTGAGATTGTCTTTTCTTCAAAAGCGCCATTGTTATGCACCAGCAAAGTACCCTGAAGGTATTTTTCGTTGTGCTGTGATGCATCCAGGCCTTCTGCTTCTTCTTCCTGTGTAACCCTCATTGGTAATATCAGGTTGATCACTTTGAAGATGATGAAAGACATAATAAAGCTATAGCTTACGGCTACCAACATACCTACCAGTTGGATAGGGAATTGAGAGGGGAACAGCGAACCTTCTGCAGGTTTTACAGTGCTGAACACGCCAGTAAGCAGCATACCAGTGATACCGCCGATACCGTGGCAGGCGAATACATCCAGCGGATCATCATACTTGGTTTTATGTTTGAGGAACTCAGCGATAACATTGGAAATGATCGCAGCAATGAAGCCGATAAATAAAGCCTGTGGCACGCCTACAAAACCTGCAGCAGGAGTGATAGCTACCAGGCCAACTACGGCACCGATACAGAAACCGAGAACAGAAGGTTTTTTACCGCGGATCACATCCCAAAACATCCAGGACAAACCAGCAGCAGCAGCAGCGGTATTAGTAGTAGCAAAAGCATACACGCCCAATGGTCCTGCGCCAACAGCACTGCCGGCATTGAAACCAAACCAGCCAAACCACAGCAGGCCGGTTCCGATCAATACATAAGGAATGTTAGCAGGAGAAGTAGCGATCGGGTTTTTGCGGGGTTTAAGCACCAATGCACCTGCGAGGGCAGCCATACCAGCAGAAATATGCACAACTGTACCGCCGGCAAAATCCTGTACACCCCATTTGAACATCAATCCGCTTGGATGCCATGCCATGTGGCAAAGAGGAGCATATACCAGTACGCCGAATAAAACGATGAAAAGCGTATAAGAGCTGAAACGGATACGTTCAGCTACCGCACCCACTACGAGACCGGGGGTGATAATAGCAAACATCAACTGGAAAAAAGAAAATAATGGTAAGGGGATTGAGGAAGCGAGGCTCCAGGGCTCACCATTGATTACATCTTTAAAAAAGAAAAATGTGCGGGGATCACCAATCACACCATTAATGGATTTGCCGAAGCAAAGGCTGAACTGGATAACGATCCATAACACAGAAATGATACCGGCAGAAACGGTACTCTTGATCATGGTGGAAAGAACGTTTTTACGTCCAACCATACCACCATAGAAGAATGCAAGAGCAGGTGTCATCAGGAAAACAAATGCGCAGGATACAAGCATCCAGGCAATGTCTCCACTGTTGTAAGTGTACTTAGGCGCGCCATCGTCTCCTACAACAGAAGCCGGGTCAAAAGATGCTGCAGGGGCTACAAAAATCGCTGCAATCGCAATGATCAGCAAGACGAGAAAAGGAGCCACCTGTTTCACGGTTGTTTTGCTCATAATCAGTAAGTGGGGGTTTAAATATTAAATAAAAATTTCATGCAGCAATCACTAATTCTAAATTAGAGTATTTTTAGCACAATAGTACAAACAGTGAAAAATATTTGACTAAATGTTGAGAAAATGTTGATTTGACTAAAGAAATTGGTATATAATTATATTTGATAATTCGAATAATTGGGCATTAAAAATCTCCTGTCAGGTTGCCCCGGCAGGAGATTGAAGCTCTTTAGCTCCTAATTTTCATGGCTTAGAGAGAAGCTACCTGGAGCACTGAATCCCTGGTTTCCAGCAATGAAACACCGCCACTCAGGAATTCATCTACTTTTCTCGCACATTCCCTTCCCTCACTGATCGCCCACACAACCAGGGACTGACCACGGCGGGCATCACCCGCTGCGAAGATTTTGGAAAGATTTGTTTGATAATTTTTATCTGTTGCTTTGATATTACCTCTTTCGTCTTTTTCTATTTCCAATGCATTCAGTAACCCTTCATGCTGTGTATGAAGAAAGCCCATTGCCAGTAAAGCCAGTTCGCAAGGAAGTTCTCTTTCACTGCCCGGTACTTCTGCAAATTGTGCAGGTCTTCCGTCTGCGGAAGCTTTCCACTCCAGGTCAACTACTTTCAATGCTTTCAATTGTCCTTTTTCATCGCTTATGAATTCTTTGGTAGCAATAGCCCAATGCCTGTCACATCCTTCTTCGTGAGAAGAAGTTGTTTTCAATACCATGGGGTAAGTTGGCCAGGGCATTTGCGTGGTGCGGCCTGCAGGCGGCTTTGGCAATAATTCAAATTGTGTAACTGATTTAGCTCCCTGGCGGTTGGATGTGCCCACACAATCGGAGCCCGTATCTCCACCACCGATCACTATTACATTTTTACCGGCAGCAGATAAATTTTCATTCAGGATATTGCTTTCAAGATTTGCATAAGCCAGCGGATCTTTTCCTGCATTGCGTTTGTTCTGCTGCTTCAGGAATTGCATAGCGAAGTAAATACCTTTCAATTCCCTGCCTGGCACCGGAAGATTGCGTGGCACAGTAGAACCAGTAGCCAGCACAATCGCATTGTACTCACGCAGCAGATCATTGATATGTACATTCACACCTACATTGGCATGGCATTGAAACTGCACGCCTTCTTCTTCCATTACTTTTATCCTTCTTTCCACTACCCATTTCTCCAGTTTGAAATCAGGGATACCATACTGAAGCAAACCTCCTGGTTTGTCATCCCTTTCAAACACCGTAACACTATGACCTGCATAATTGAGTTGTGCAGCAGCAGCAAGTCCCGCAGGGCCTGAGCCTATCACAGCCACTTTTTTACCAGAACGGAGGTTGGGTTTTTTGGGTGTTACAAATCCTTTTTCAAAAGCGATCTCAATGATATGCCTTTCTATTTCTTCAATTGCTACCGGCGGCTGGTTAATGCCAAGCACACAAGCTGACTCGCAGGGAGCAGGGCAGATACGGCCAGTGAACTCAGGGAAATTATTGGTGGATGTAAGCACATCATACGCTTCTTTCCAGTCCTTCCTGTAAATAGCATCATTGAATTCAGGGATCACATTGCCCAGCGGGCAACCACTATGACAGAATGGAACGCCACAGTTCATGCAGCGCGCAGACTGCTCATTCAGTTTTTGCTCGCTGAATTTCTCCACGAACTCGTTATAGTTATGCAGCCTTTCCTGCACCGGCACTTTACCAGGTAATTCCCTGGTGAACTCTTTAAATCCTGTTGGCTTGCCCATCAGATGATGATTTTACTTTGTTTTTGAATTAGCAGTTCAATTAATTTTTAACCTGTACGCCACCGGCTCTTTTCTGCACCAGCACCCTCTTGTAATCTTTCGGGAACACTTTTACAAAATGCTGCAGTTGGTTATCCAGGTCCTGCAAGATAAACCGTGCAACAGTGCTTTCTGTATATTCCAGGTGTTTTTGTATCAGGGTAAATAATTCATACATGTCTTCCAGTTCGCACTTATCCAGGTCAACCATCTCCGTATTGCAGTTTTCCCTGAATTTTCCTTTCACATCGTATACATAAGCGATACCGCCACTCATGCCTGCAGCGAAGTTGCGTCCTGTATCACCCAGTATCACTACAAGTCCGCCGGTCATATATTCACAACCGTGATCGCCTATTCCTTCCACTACTACCTGTGCACCGGAATTGCGCACACCAAAACGTTCGCCGGCTTTACCACGGATATAAGCTTCTCCGCTTGTTGCACCATAGAAAGCAACGTTGCCAATGATGATGTTCTCTTCCGGAATAAAAGATGCATTGCGTGCAGGATAGATGATCAGTTTAGCGCCGCTGAGTCCTTTACCGAAATAGTCATTCGCATCTCCTTCCAGTTCCAGCGTTACGCCTTTTGTATTGAAAGCACCGAAGCTTTGTCCTGCTGTTCCGGTGAATTTGAAATGGATCGTATTCTCCGGCAAGCCGGCAGCTTTATATTTTTTAGTGATCTCATTGGAAAGAACGGTACCTGCGGTACGGTCTGTATTGATGATCGGGAAGGAAGCGCGCACTTTTGATTTGTGTTCAAGTGCAGGCTTCGCAGCTTCCAGCAATTTCCAGTCGAGGATATCCTGCATTCCATGGTCCTGCTCTTCGGTGCAATACAAGCCTGTGTACAGTGAAGCTGGTTCTTTATACAATACAGGAGAAAGATCCAGTTTTTTGTATTTCCAGTGAGAGATATCATCTCTTACTTCCAGGTTCTCTACCTGGCCGATCATTTCATTTACAGTTTTGTAACCCAGTTCAGCCATGATCTCGCGAAGCTCCTGCACCATAAAGCGGAAGAAGTTCACTACGTGATCAGCTGCGCCGGTAAAGCGTTTGCGCAGATCGGGATCTTGTGTTGCCACACCAACAGGGCAGGTATTCAAATGACATTTACGCATCAGGATACAACCTTCCACTACCAGCGCTGCAGTAGCAATGCCCCATTCTTCCGCACCCAGTAAAGCAGCGATAGCGATATCACGGCCTGTTTTCATTTGGCCATCTGCCTGTACTACCACACGGCTGCGCAGTTTATTTTTTACAAGCGTCTGGTGTGTTTCAGCCAGGCCCAATTCCCACGGCAATCCTGCATGCTTGATAGAAGAGACAGGAGATGCACCTGTGCCCCCATCAAAGCCTGCGATCAGTACCACATCGGCTTTTGCTTTTGTAACACCTGTTGCAATAGTGCCTACGCCAGCTTTGCTCACCAGTTTTACACTGATCCTTGCTTTGCGGTTGGCATTCTTCAGGTCAAATATCAATTGAGCAAGATCTTCTATCGAATAGATATCGTGGTGGGGAGGAGGAGAGATCAATCCC
>CBHEUU010000419.1:0-4885 GCA_965990355.1 uncultured Chitinophagaceae bacterium | reverse complement strand
TGAATTTAAGATCGCCGTACCAGATACTACCTCCAGCCGCACCAACAGGAAGCACTGCTCCGTTTTTTGCAGGCAGGGCGTGTGTTGCAAAATCTTCTGCTGTTGCAAAAACACCGCCATCTACAATATACCCATAAAATTCACCAATGGACCCGCCTACGATCGTTTTGCTGTAGCTCCCGTTTAAGGATGCCACCTCTGTCTTTAATTTTAATAGCTTATTTATGTTATGTGTTAGCGTTATATCTGTTTTCCAGGTCAATTCTTTTCCCCTGATATTGGTGGAGCTGATCCTTAAGTCAAGGCCTTTGTTGTTGACGGTACCCACATTTACATAAGGAGCATCCAATGAGCCCGGCGACCATCCAATGGCTGTTCCTGAATACAGTGGCAAAGGGATTTGCAGCAAAAGGCCATCAGTGCGGCGATTATAAAAATCAACGGAAAAGCTGAGGCGCCAGTTAAAAAAGGTCCCATCAAGACCGATATTGGTGTATTTCGTTTTTTCCCATTCCACAGTCGGGTTTCCTATATTCTGATTAAGTTGTGATATCCCTGACAAGCCGGTTGGGACCGTAGCAAGCGTAGAGGTATAAGCATAGTCACGAACGTTCTGATTATTCGTTAACCCATATCCCAGGCGAAGCTTCAGTTCATTGATACCATTTACCCCCTTCAGAAACTCTTCATTATTAAGTTTCCAGGCAAAAGCTCCTGAATAAGTCGTTACCCAGCGGTTGTCCGGAGCAAACTTGGATGAACCATCTGCACGGATGTTGCCGGTAAGCAGGTATTTATCGTTGATCCCAAGATTCAACCTTCCAAAATAGGACTCCTGCGCACTTTGGGTCTTTGTGCCGGAATTTGTAGCGGTAGTAGGATCTCCACTGCTGATTACCTGAACATTATTTGATGGAAAGTTGGTCCGGCTTTCACTTGAATTCTCTCCCTTGCTCAACTGCGCTTCATGCCCTGCCAAAACATTCACATTATACTTGCTGTTGAATAATCGGGTATAGGTTAAATAATTCCTGAGAGTGGTATAAAGCCCCTGTGAATAATTGAATGTTGCACTATTGATGGTCTTCTCCACCAGGCCAAACTTATAGGTGGGATTAAAAATATCCTCACTGGCCATTGTAAAGCTTCCTGTTGCTTCATTCCTCAGTTGCAGGTCCTTTGTAAAATTGATCTCAGCATAGAGATTTCCAAAAACCTGGTTTCTTTTTGGCTGGTCTTTATTGATAAGTGCTATCGCATAAGGATTTACTGTACTGTTCACCCAACCATTGGGATTATAGGCCCCGCCCCAACTGCCATCATTATTCTTTACAGGAATATCAGGGGTTTGGCTGAGCGCTGTATTGATCACATTGGAATTTGTTGCGTTCACGTTCTCTTTAATATTTATCAGCTGAACGCTGGTCCCTATCTTCAGCCAGTCGGTGGTTTTATTGTCAAGGTTAAGACGCACAGAGATCCTCCGGAAATCGGAACCTAAAGCAATTCCTTCCTGTTTGAAGTAGGAACCCGAAAGAAGATATTGCGTTCTGGGATCACCGCCACTTATTGTAAGCGTATGATTAGACATGGGTGCGTTCCTGAATAATTCTTTCTGCCAGTCGGTACCTTCACCAAGATATTTTGGATTGGCAAACTCCGGTCTTTCATCAAAGCCCCATCCCATACCGGTATTTCTTTCGTTGATAAAGGTGGCATATTCACGCAGGTTCATCAGGGGAAGCCTTTTGGGCAATTGTTGAAGACCTGCGTAAACCTCATAAGTAATATTCGGTGGAGCTACACGTCCTCTTTTGGTAGTAATAACAATAACACCATTGGTGGCTTGTGAACCATAGATGGCAGTGGCTGAAGCGTCCTTTAATACATCAATGGATTCAATTTCGGAGGGATTGATACCTGCCAGCGGATTGGTACCGGCACCCAACGTAGCGGTTCCCCCTACAATGATGCCATCTATCACATAAAGAGGCGAACTGCCGCTGAAAGAAGATAATCCCCGCACCTGCAGGGAAACAGCACCGCCAGGTTGCCCTGATATCTGTTGAACCACAAGCCCCGGCACTTTTCCCTGCAGGGCCTGATCAAAAGTGACAGGCTGTGTTTTACGAAGCTCCTCTCCTGAAATGGATGATATGGCCCCGGTAACGTCTCTGCGTTTGGTTTTACCATAGCCGATCACCACCACATCATCCAGTTCCAAAACAGCTTCAGGCATCCGTATTTCAAGGATGGTGCTGTTACCAACAACCGCTTCCGTTTGCTGGTACCCTATTGTGGAAACTACGAGCACTGTGCCGGGCGGTGCTTCAATCGTGAACTTTCCGGCCTTATCAGAAACAGTGTACCGGTTAGTATTTTTTACGGTAATCGTCACCCCCGCTATAGGTTCCGAGGTACGCCGGCTGACAACTGTACCATTGACCTTTGCTGTTTGTGTAAAAGCGGTAGTACTCACAAAGGATAAGAAACATATACCCCATAGTAGTGATAGTTGCAAGCGAATCGTTTTGGCTGAATACATGTTATACTGTTTAAATTGACTAAAATTTTATTTTCATTTCCTCCCTTTTATATAAAATCGTTTTGTCAGGCCGCGCATCAAAATACCGTCCTGATGTTGGCCCAGCCCATACCATGCATCATCCCGGAAAACAACCACACCTGTTCTCTGGTCAACAACAGCAGTCAGTTTTTTTGTTTTAAGCACCAGGCTGTCTTTAGCAGGAACAACATCCCAGGAAAGACTGGGATTTTTACTGTAAACAGTGACCAGGTTTTGCACAGGCATTATTTCTTTTCCCGGAGCTACAGTTACTCTTATAATATTATCAGATACCACCTCCAGTTTAACGGCGTTAGAAACACCTGTAAAAACCGGATCGGTAAAAACAATAACCCCGTCCTTTGTAAGAATATATGATAGAGATTCCGCCAATAGGTAATTATAGGCAGAAGCAAAGAAGAAGCTAAGCAATAGCAGATACCTTTTCATACGCAGCAATCTTTCGGTTGACCGAATATTGTAAATCTATGGTCTGATAACTTAAAAGAGGGGGCTCAAATGTTGCAGATTACAACCTGAAATGTTGCAGGCGCATGATTTCCATTTATTTCTACAAAAGGCCGGTGAGAATCGCATTACGTTATGGAGAGCAAATGCGTTATCTGAGTTTCACTGGCTTAACAGCTCTTATATCTTTTGATGAACTGGCTGCCATGATTGTAAAAGTACCTGGTTCAAAAACCCAGCGGTCTTCCACATCACTATAATACCGGAAAGCATCTTCATCCAGTGTGATGGTAAGCTTCTTCCTTTCTCCCGGTTTCAGGTATACTTTCTGAAATCCTTTCAGCTCTTTTTCGGGTCTTTTTAAGGTGCTGCTGTCATCCTTTACATATAGCTGAACAGTTTCGGCCCCGGCCATTTTACCTGTATTGGTTATGAAGAGCGTTACAGTGGCAGACCTGGCACCGGGTGTTACACTCATACCGGAATAACTAAAGCTGGTGAAGGAGAGTCCATGCCCAAAAGCAAAAAGCGGCTCCACATTATAAGTATCAAAATAACGGTAGCCTACAAAAATATCGTCAGTGTAATGAACGGAGATCGTATCCCCGGGGTATTGTCCCAGAACATGGGCTGGGCTCTCTTTCAAATGTTTTGGAAAAGTTACAGGCAGCTTTCCCGACGGATTTACTTCGCCAAACAATATACCTGCAAGAGCATTCCCTCCTTCACTGCCGGGGTACCATGCCTGTATAACGGCCGGAACATGATCAATCCATTTTGTCATATCCACAGGGCCACCGCCCATCAGTATCACTACTGTGCGGGGATTTGCTTTTACCACAGCCTGGATCAATTCATCCTGGCCAAAAGGCATGTTCATGTCAGGCTTATCTGTTCCTTCCGCGTCATAATCATTATCACTCCATGCATAATTATTATAGCCATGGGTCCACCCTCCTACGATGATCGCTATATCGGCATTTTTAGCCGCGTTGACTGCCGAGTCGATCAACGATTTACTGGCAGAGCCTTTGCGTGCTATTTCATATCCTCTGGTGTAGGACACAGCCACGTTGCCACCACATGCTTTCATGATCCCCTGCAATGGCGTGATTTCATATCTGGTGCGTACCTGGGAGCTTCCGCCACCTTCCGATTGCAGCCTGGCCGCATTGACGCCTATCACCGCAATTGACCGTACAGAAGTTTTATTGACTGGCAGGATGCCACTCTCATTTTTTAAAAGCACAATTCCTTCTTCAGCCACTTTACGGGCTGTTTCAAAATGCTCCCTGGTGCTGAAGCTGCGTGCGGGCCGGTTGTCAAACTTATGGATCTTGTGCATTACATACAGTATCCGCCTCACTTTCTCATCCAGGAGTTTTTCATCCACCAACCCTCTTTTTACCATGGCGGTCACTGTATCACCCAGAAAGAACCTGTTATAAGGTATGTTTGAAAGATCAGTTCCCATTTCCAGGTCGGTACCATTCCATAGAGCTTCCATGGTATTGTGCACGGCCCCCCAATCGCTCATGAGCAATCCCTTAAACCCAAATTCTTTTTTGAGCACTTTATTTACGAGGTAATCATTATGGGTGCAAAACTGGCCGCGAAACTTATTATATGCTCCCATCACGGTATATACGCCGCCATCCTCTACAGCTGCTTTGAATCCCGGAAGATAAATCTCCCGGAAAGCCCTCTCACTCATCAATACATTTATTCTACCCCTTTCGGTCTCCTGATTGTTGGCAACAAAATGTTTAACGCAGGCAGCCACACCCTGATCCTGCACTCCTTTTATATAACCAACAGCCATTTTTGATACCAGGTAAGGGTCTTCGCTCT
>CBHEUU010000418.1:0-4896 GCA_965990355.1 uncultured Chitinophagaceae bacterium | reverse complement strand
TGCTCCTGCATAGTTTATATTCTTAGCAAATCCAAAAATACACTAAGTTTTGGACGAGGATAGTAAATTCCTGAAAAAAAAAGTTTAATGCAAGCGCTTGCATATTCAAAAAGTTCCCTTTATTTTGATCCTGTAATAGTAGCAACACTAAAACCACTTTGAAAAAGATTGCTACTGAATTGCCAACATCTAACGATTCAATCTAACGATTATGAGATTCATTTGCCTTGTACTACTCTTTTGTTTCACTACCAGTACACTTTATGCGGGTATCATTAAAGGAACCGTTCAGGACGAAAAAGGCCTACCCCTGCAAGGTGTAAGTGTGAGTCTGAAAAATGCCCCTTCCGGAACATTCACCGACAGTCTCGGACATTATTCCATCCAGGTAACAGATCAGAAAAGCGTATTAGTTTTTTCCTTTGTAGGTTTTCTTATAGAAGAAAGAACGGTAGGTGCTGCCACTATCTTGAATGTAACACTCAAACGGCTGGATCATATACTTGACGATGTAGTGGTGATAGGGTACGGAACCCAACGCACCACCAAAGTATCATCTTCTATTGCATCACTGAATGCGAAACAAATAGAACACCTGCCTATCCGCAACCTGGCTGAAGCAATGGTTGGCCAGCTCGCGGGTGTTGATATCCAAACTACCAGTGGAAGCCCGGGTACGGCCCCGGTTATCAAAATAAGGGGACTGGGTTCTATCGGTGCCGGCAATGAACCCCTGTACGTTGTAGACGGGTATCCACTCAGCAGCAGTGAAAATTTCAATCAGATCAATCCCGATGATGTAGAAAAAATAGAGGTATTAAAAGATGCGGCTGCTTCTGCCATTTACGGGTCAAGAGGAGGTAATGGCGTGATCATTATTACTACCCGGAGAGGCAGACCTGGGAAAACAAGTTTTGGTTACTACTCTTATATAGGTGTAGACCAGGTAGCCAAAAAAATTGCTATGCTGAACAGTGAGCAATATGTGTCTTACATTAAGGAAGCGCTGTTCTATCCCGGCCGTACAGGGGTTGTTGCACCCTCCAACCTCAACGATCCTTCCACCTGGGCACATACGGATTGGCAGGATGAGATATTCCGTAAGGGAATCACGCAAAACCATCAACTGTCTGCATCAGGCGGCAACAACATTATACAGTTTTTCCTTTCTGCCAGCTATAACAGCCAGGAAGGGATCGTGCTGGGCACCGGTTTCAAACGTTATAACTTCAGAGGCAACCTTGATGCACAGTTAACGCCTAAACTAAAAATCGGGTTTAATGTGGCCCCGTCCTTTACGTCACGCGACGACAGGCCTGTCAGCAGCGATCAGTTTGTAAGCAATTACATGCAGGGCATGCCCCTTTCCTCCGGCAATATAGGCGTGAACAGTATAGCAATGGTGCAAAATGCGTTGTATCTGCCTCCGACTATCCCGGTGCGTTTGCCCAATGGCGATTACAACCAACCTACTACCGATCCTTATATGAGAGGTACTGCCTTGGCGGTGAATTATTTTAGTCCTGTAGGAGTAGGCAATCAACTGAACGATCACTCCGATGCCATGCGTTTGCTGGGTAATTTCAACATCAACTACGATATTATCAAAGGCCTCAGATTGAAAGTGAATATCGGCGGTGAAACATTTAACAACCGCCGCAACCTGTTTATTCCTTCCAACATGGCTTATCTGTCGGCACCACTGGCCACTTTCAGCAATCCTGTACTTAACGGCATTCTTGGCGTGCAGCGTGCGAATCAGAACTATAACTGGTTATGGGAAAATACTCTCAACTATGATTTTACCATTAATAACAAACATGATTTCTCGCTGCTGGGAGGATATTCCAGTCAGAAAAACACATCGGAATCTGCCGGTATCGCTTCCCAGGCAGGATCCTTTGGAAGTGATGCCATTCCTTATATCAGCACTTCGAGCAATATAACCGGAACGGCATCCAAGAGCAAGAATACACTGATCTCTATGTTTACCCGTGTGAACTATGACTTTGAAGAAAAATACCTGTTGTCTGTTGCATTTCGCCGCGATGGTTCCTCACGGTTTGGTTCCAATAAGCGGTATGCGAATTTTCCTTCTGTATCAGGAGGCTGGAGACTATCAGAGGAAAAATTCCTGGCGAATAGCTCTGTCATCAGCGAGTTAAAAATCCGGGCCAGCTATGGCGAAACTGGTAATAACAATATTGGTGACTTCAGTTCTATTGCAACGCTTGGACAAGGCAACTATACATTCGGCACTGGCACCGGTTCTGCTTATTACGGTTATAATCCTACCGGCTTTACCAATCCGGACCTTACCTGGGAGATCAATAAACAAACTGATATAGGCATTGAACTGGGTCTTTTTAAAAACAGGATCTATTTAACAGGAGATGTATATGTACGCAATACGGAAGGATTATTAACGTCTACTCCCATTTCTTCACTGGCCGGATTTTCTACCAGTTACCTGCGTAATGTGGGCAGTATCCGCAACAAAGGCTTCGACCTTTTGCTGAGTACTAAAAACATGACAGGTAAATTCAGATGGTCCACTGATATTAATTTCTCCCTCAACAGAAATAAAATAACCGACTATTATAAAAGCAGCGGCGATTACTATGCTGCCGTTTTCGGATGGAATACCGTGTTTCAAATCAAAGAAGGCGGTTCTATCGGAGATGTATACGGCCTGATTGCCGACGGCGTATTTACCAATGCAGACCAACTGAGCAAAGGCCCCAAATGGCAAACCGGTTCTTCATTGGGTGATGTAAGATATAGAGACACAGATGGAGACAACGTGATCACCGATAAAGACCGTGTTGTTTTCGCCAATACACAGCCGAAGTTCACTTACGGTATCACCAACAATTTTTCCTGGAAAGGTTTTGATCTGCGCATACTGGTACAAGGTGTACAGGGTACCAAAGCGGTGTACGGACTTGACAGGTTCATTTTAAATGGCGGCGGTTTTTATAATGGCTCTGTGGAAACGCAGAACCGCTGGCAATCGGAAGCAGTACCGGGAGATGGTATTGTGCCAAGGTATAATGCGTCGGGTAATAGCTCCGATTTTTCCAGCCGGTTTGTACGCGATGCTTCTTTTCTGCGTATCAGAACTATTACACTGGGATATAGTTTCCCGGAAAGGCTGATCGGCCTGCTGCGAGTCAAAGCGATGAGACTAAATGTAACGGCACAAAACTTTTTCACCTTGACTAAATATCCGGGTGACAATCCTGAAGTGAATATTGAAGGCGCCAGTGTATTCAGAACGAATGTTGACCAGGGTGGTTATCCATTCGCCAAAACCCTTGCCATCGGCTTTAATGTTAATTTCTAATTAGTCCAGTAAAAATATTACAATGAAAAAGCTTGCTGTTATTTCTGCCATGATTGTCCTGCTGTCTGCAGTGGGAGGCTGTTCCAAAGACTTTATTGACCTGACCAACCCCAGTGCTTTTACGGAAGCCAGTTATTATAAAACAGCTGATGATCTCAAAGGTGCTCTTACCGCATCCTACAGCTCATTACAACCAGTATATGATCTCTGGTACCGCTGGTCCGAGATCCCTTCTGATAACACACAGGGGAGGAGTGATGGAGGTGGAGAAAACCAGATAGATGTTTTTACATTGGGCGCCACTTACGCAAACATTTATCCGATCTGGCAGTCGCTGTATAAAACGGTAGCCACTGCTAACATCGTGGTGGAAAAAGCGCCGGCCATAGTGATGGACAGTGCACTGAAAGCCCGGTATATGGCCGAAGCTAAAGCCATAAGGGCCCTGGGTTACTACAATCTCGTGCGCATGTTCGGTGCAGTACCGCTGATAACTGTCACCCTTAAATCGCCTGATGATGCATTTGCTTACAAAAGAGAAAGCGTGGATAAAGTATATGCACAGATCAAAAAAGACCTTACAGAAGCAGAAGCGGCGCTGCCTCCTAAATATGATGGAACCTCCAATAAAGAAGTAGGCCGCATAACTTCTATAGCAGTAAAAACAATGCTGGGAGAAGTATTGATGGTACAGAACAACTGGTCCGAAGCCACAGTTAAACTAAAAGAGGCCTATGATCTTTGTGTAGCCAACGGTGTGGGCCTGTTATCCAATTACGCCGATATCTTTGATCCCACCAAGGGCAATAACCAGGAGATCATATGGGCAGTTCAATACCAGCGTGGCCGGACGCCGCTGGAAGGCAGTGGATGGTCTAATTATTTTGCTCCGATCGGCAGCGGCACCAGCGTTGTAAAAGCAGGCGCCGCCTATGGTTATAACCAGATCTCACCTTCACTGTTCAATGCTTTTGAATCAGGCGACAAAAGACTTCCTGTTTCCGTGGGCATTTATACCTCCGGTTCTTCCAAAATTTATTATACCCGGAAATATTTAGATCCTGAGCAGGTAGCTGCCTCCGATGCCGGCAATGACTGGATACTGTACAGATATGCTGACCTGCTATTGCTGTATGCAGAGGCACTTAATGAAAATAATGAGACAGCATCGGCGGAATTTTATCTGAACAAAGTAAGAATAAGAGCAGGTGTTGCCGAGAAAACCGGACTTACGCAAATCACGGCACGTACAGCTATTGAACTGGAACGCAGGCTGGAGCTCAGTTGTGAGGGGCATCGCTGGTTCGATCTGGTACGCACCAACAGGGTTTCCGAGGTTATGACAGCTCATTTTGCAGCTTATCCCATTGCGGAATCGACAGGTGCTGTAGCGCGCATGGAAAACCGCCACTTCCTTTATCCCATACCGGATGTGGAACGTACCATCAATCCAGATTTAACACAGAACGATGGTTATTAAAAATTAAAACCAGATCAATCAATATCAATGAAACAACACAGATTACAGCCATGTATTGTATGGGCATCGT
>CBHEUU010000417.1:0-4903 GCA_965990355.1 uncultured Chitinophagaceae bacterium | reverse complement strand
GCTTTCTTTGCTGCCTTCTTAGGCGCTGCCTTCTTCTTAGCAGCTTTTTTTGGTGCTGCTTTTTTAGCAGCTTTCTTAGCCGCCTTTTTAGGTTTAGCTTTCTTTTTAGAAGGCATACATCAGAATTTAGGAGTTATAATGAATAGGTATTTATGTGAGACTGAAGTTACTAAGGATTCTAATTAACCACCTATATAAGAGTAAAATTTTTTTGACGGAGATTTTCCCCTGTTTTGATGAAGCCAATCCAATAAAGAAAGAAGGTAATATCCCTTAGCAATTGCCATCTACAGAACAGGTGTCACCAGTATTACCCGAAAGGTCGGTCAGCGGCGGGTTTTGCTGCTCCCATTCCTTCCAGGCAGCCTGTAATGCACCTGCAAAAGTTTCTGCAGGCTGGGCACCTGAGACGGCATACCGGTCATTGAACACGAAATAGGGAACACCCCTGACATTGATCTGCCTCGCTTCGTAGATATCCCGCTCCACTTCCTCCGTAAAGTCACGGCTGGCCAATGTTTTCTCTACGAATCCTTTTTCCAGCCCTGCATCTGCTGCAAGCTGAACCAGGGTAGCATGATCTGCAATATTTTTTCCTTCTGTAAAATACGCCCTGAACAAACGTTCCTCCATTGCATCGCCTTTACCGGCTTTTTTTGCCAGTTGCACCAGCCGGTGGGCATCAAAAGAATTGGCCACTACCGCCTGGTCCATATTATACTCCAGCCCCGCTTCTTTTGCCATCCGGGTTACATGCTGATTAGCCTGGTGAGCCTGTTCCAGCGTCCAGCCTTTATTCTCTGCCAGGTATTGATTGATATTTTTTCCGGGCTCGGTCTTCATACCGGGGTTCAACTGGAAACTTTTCCACTCCACTTCTATTTTATCATGCTCCGGAAAGCCTTCGAGCGCCTTTTCAAAGTGCCGCTTGCCGATATAACAGAAAGGGCACATTACATCGGACCAGATCTCTACTTTCATACTATTAAACTTTTTTTACAAACAAATAAGATAACGACAATTTAAAACGACCCCTTCCCGTCTTCCCGGAAAAAAACAAACACGGTAAGTACAATTTTACCGGTAAGGCGGGAAGACGGGAAGGTGGCATTTATCAGTGAGATAAAACTCAGTAAAGTAACATTCACCGCCCGGAATAGTTTAAGTTTGCTGCCCGAATTCCTGTACGAAAAAGGTGATCAAATGAAAACCAATGATACTGCAAAACCGGCCCTGTTACTTTCCCCTCATCGCCTCACAGATTCATACATTCTTTTACAAACCCTCCGGATCATTAAAAACAATACATCCCTTCACTATGAAGTGGGGGATATGAATACCAGTGAATTCAAAACCCTTTTCCCCGACTGGCCGAAAGAAGTGCAGTCGGCATTCAGGGAATTTGGCCGTGAAGCCATTGATGAAGCCCGCAGGGAGATCCGGCAGCGCCATACCAAACAAAAAGCCGGGATGCCTTATGATACTTATTCGAGGCAGGCCATGCTGCGTTATTATCACCAGTTGTTTGAAAGGGTAAAACCCTATGCTCCCCTGGCAAAATGGTATCATACCAAACAACTCAATGGCAATAAACATTATTCCACGGCCCCTTGTACTTTCAGCAGTTTCCGGCCACGACTGCAATTTGCTGTGGTGAAAACAGGCAGCGGCCTGCAGGTGCAAACATTAGTTGAATTAAACGGGCATCTTTACGAAATCGAAACATTCTCCCGGCAGTTTTTTTTCCTGGAAAGCCGGAATGAATATTTCCTGCTTTCTTTCCGCGATTATCAGACACTGGAATGGCTGGCAGAACAAAAGCATGAACAGTATGCTTCACAGCCAGCGGCACTGGCAGAACATATTCTTTCTTATCTCGAAAAAGATTATCCTGTAAACAGGAATAACCTTTTTGATCAGCAGGAGATCAATTCTGTGCCGGTCAACAGGGTATTGCTGAGTGAGCTCAACAATACTTTTCTGATGCTGACGCCGCAATGGCTTTATGAAGGCTTTATCATAGAAGGTCCTTACCAGGAAAGCCTGGAGATGCTGCATAATGGAGAAGGCTATGTAATTAAGCGGAATAAAGGGCAGGAACAGCAATTCCTTCAATTGCTGGAATCACTGCATCCTAATTTTCCAAAACAAATAAACGGCTACTATTATCTTTCATTTGCAGATGCACAAAAGAAGCAATGGTTTCTCAAAGCATATCATAAACTATTGGTTTCGGATATCGAGCTCGTGGGGATGGACATGCTGAAGCATTTCCGTTTTTCTACCCAACAAGCCACTACGGAAATCAATATTGTAAGGGAAGAAGAAAACAAGATCACACTCGGCGTGTCCATTATGTTTGGCAAAGAAGAAGTGGCACTGGCAGAGTTGCAGAAGATGCTATGGGCAGGACAGAGAGCCGTGTTGCTGAAAGACGGAAGCCTGGGTGTGTTGGGCGACGAGTGGCTGAAGCAATACGCTGCTATTATCAAACACGGTAAGGTCAATAAGAAGGAGATCACTATTGCCAGGTGGATGGCCATTACAGAGCAACCGGCAGAAGGGGATGAAAAAGTGCTGACACCGTCGTTTAAAAAGGATTGGTGGCAACGCTGGCAATTATGGCAATCCACATCGCAGCAATTGTATCCTGTTCCATCACTTGTTAAAGCCAGCCTGCGGCCCTATCAGCAAAAAGGATATGAATGGATGCGTCTGCTGGCAGAAGCAGGCGCTGGTGGTTGTCTGGCAGATGATATGGGTTTGGGAAAAACATTGCAGGCGATCTGCTTCCTGGCAACTGCGGTGGAAAAAGACCCTTCTGCGAAACATATCATTATCTGCCCTTCATCCCTGATCTATAACTGGCAGCAGGAGTTGGAAAAGTTCACTCCGCAAATAAAAACTACAGTGTATCATGGTGGTCAACGCAAAACAGAACATTTGCAGGATGAAAGCATACATGTGGTGATCACCAGCTACGGCACATTCCGCGCAGATGCAGGCAACCTGCTTGCGATTACTTATGGAGCAGCCATCATCGATGAAAGCCATAATATCAAAAATCCATCTGCTCAAATTACACGTACAGTAAGTACACTGCAGGCAACGGTTTGTTTTGCACTTAGCGGCACACCGGTAGTGAATAACACGTTTGATCTCTACTCACAGCTTAATGTTGTATTGCCCGGCATGTTTGGCAGCCGTGAATTCTTTAAAAGAGAATATGCAGATGCGATTGACCGCTTTGGTGATGAGGAAAAGATACAGGCATTGCAAAAACTGACAGCGCCATTCATCCTCCGTCGTACAAAAGAACAGGTAGCGGTTGATCTCCCGGAGAAAACAGAGACCATACTATGGTGTCATATGCCGGCAGGCCAGCGGGAACTGTATGAACATATCAAGAGCCAGGTGAGAGGAAGCCTTTTCCTCGATATCAAAAAGCAGGGTTTTGCAAAAAGCAAGCTGGCGGTAATACAGGGAATACTAAAACTGAGGCAGGTATGTAATTCTCCAATGTTGTTACCGGAAGAAGAACGTCAGCCGGTGGAATCAGTTAAAACACGGTTGCTGATGGAAGAACTTGGCAATATATTGCCAGGCCATAAAGCGCTGGTGTTTTCACAGTTCAGCACCATGCTTGACCTGT
Organism: uncultured Chitinophagaceae bacterium; assembly: GCA_965990355.1. Classification (GTDB taxonomy): domain Bacteria; phylum Bacteroidota; class Bacteroidia; order Chitinophagales; family Chitinophagaceae; genus Terrimonas_A. Next base: position 1,251 of record CBHEUU010000417.1, on the reverse strand, counting down.
TGGCGGAAGAATGCAATAAAGCCGGTATCTCTTATTATCATTTTGATGGACAAACGCCGCCTGCAAAGCGGACAGAAATGGTGAATGCTTTCCAGCAGGAAGGCAATGGTGTTAATCTTTTCCTGATCAGCCTTAAAGCAGGTAATGCAGGTCTTACGCTTACTGCAGCTGATTATGTATTTCTTTTTGACCCATGGTGGAATACGGCTGTGCAGCAGCAGGCGATTGACCGCACACACCGTATCGGGCAAACCAAAAGCGTGTTTGCGTATAAAATGATCTGCAAAGACACTATTGAAGAAAAGATCATCCGGCTTCAGCAAAAGAAAAAACAACTGGCGGATGAGCTGGTATCAGCAGATGAAGGATTTGTAAAGGCATTGAGCGAAGAAGATATCGCGTACCTGTTTGAATAATGAAACCCGGTCTTTTTTAAAAAAAGGAGCGCCAGAATTTGGAAAATTAACAGTGTTAAGTATATTTGCCCTGTAAACTTAACTATGGGCATCAAAGAGCGAAAACTTAAACACAAGGAAGATCTCAAGCAGAGTATCCTGGATGCAGCTAAAAAACTCTTTATCAAAGAAGGGTATGAAGCTACTTCCATCCGGAAGATCGCGGCAGAGATCGAATTCAGCCCCACTACCATCTACCTTTACTATAAGGATAAAGGAGCTATAGCACATGCGCTCCACCAGGAGGGCTTCAAGCTTCTCGCCTCCCAGTTCACCGTGCTTAGTTATATCGAAAATCCTTTTGAACGGTTAAAGGCCATGGGACGGGTATATATGCAATTTGCATTGGAAAACAATGACTTCTATGAGCTGATGTTCAACAGGGAAGAGCCGCTCAACTGTGTGGGCAATGACCATTGGGAAGAAGGCGAACAGGCCATCAAATTGCTGGTGATGAACGTACAGGCCTGCCAACAAATTGGTTATTTCACGCAGTTCAATGCTGAATCTTTTTCTATGTTCATCTGGAGTACGATGCATGGATTATGTACCCTGAAAATAAAAGGACACCTGGACCACGTGACCAGGGATAAGATGATCTTACAGGATGTCCCTGATGTATTCACACACACATTTGAAACGTTTATTGCCACACTGGAGAAACTAAGGTAATTTTTTGTTTATAGATTAACAGTGTTAAGAATGAATACGCTATTAAGTTCAACAAGGCTGAAAGCCCTGGCTGCCATGCTATATATTGCCGGCAGCGCTTCTGCACAGCAACCTGTACTTGACA
>CBHEUU010000416.1:0-4911 GCA_965990355.1 uncultured Chitinophagaceae bacterium | reverse complement strand
TCAATCCTGCGGCCCACAAAGCATCCACTTCTGCATGTTTACGGTACAATACTACCGGCCCTACAGACATCTGGTGGTTGAAATGATAAGCACCTGATAAACTCACTCCAAGCGACAGGCTGGAGCTTTCTTTATATATTCCTAATGCTGGTCCTGCCAGCAAGGTTATATTGGTTTTGGAAGATGGGTTGCAGATGATGCCGGGCATTACATGGGCATACAGGTAATTATTATAACGGAAAGAGTAACCTGCTGTTGTTTCCTTTTTTCCAATGTAATAATCAAACCCAGCCTGTGCTGTAAAGCCAATTATCTTACGGGCATTCACGCTATCGCCAAACCGGTGACGGCTCCAGCTATAAGCCAGCCCCACACCTGGAAGATGCGAATCTGCAAACACGCCCAGTGGCAATGAAGCAGTAAAAATTGCTTGCTGACTTTTTCCTTTCGGATGATAACCGGAAAGGGTTGCGGATTGTGCACCTGCCTGCAAGGCAAAGAAGCCGGCAAACAGGAGAAAGAAAGTATATTTTTTCATAATCTGGGCCTCCAAATTTGGTTCTTTTTGATGAAATAACAAGCACAGGGGCTGTTCATGCAATAAAAGACCGAATTTTACGATTTTGAGGAAAAACTCCCTGCTTTTGAGCGTTTTACGCAGCATATCCCTGCTCGTAGCCATTCTGCTGCTTACCCTGGCAGTCAGGGCACAAACTCCTGCCCAGCTTCACTCAAATCTGCGCCAGCAAAAAATAGCCGTTACAGCAGATACTCTGCATCTCGATACACTTAGCATTATCCCAAAAACATTTACTGTTGCCGGTATTGATTCAGCCGATTACCAGCTTGATTTTATTAATGCATTGCTGATATGGAAAAAGCGGCCGGCAACTGACAGCATTACTGTCAGCTACCGCGTTTTTAATTACAGGCTCAATCCCGTAGCACAACGGATGCCATTTGACAGTGTAAGAAATAATATCGCTTTACAGCCTTACGAATTCAACAATGAGCTTAGTGATACGCAGAAGGGTATTTTTAATTTCGGCTCTATAAAAGCAGAAGGAAGTTTTGGCAGGCAGATCGCGTTTGGCAATAGCCAGGATGCTGTACTGAACTCCACACTTAATCTTCAGCTAAGCGGTATGCTTGGTGATAGTATAGAAATACAGGCAGCCATCACCGATAATAATATCCCAATACAACCGGATGGCACCACGCAGCAATTGAATGAATTTGACCAGGTATTTCTACAGTTCAAAAAAAACAACTGGCAGCTTAATCTCGGTGATATTGATATCAGGCAAAACCAGAGTTATTTCCTGAACTTTTATAAACGTCTGCAGGGTATTTCTTTTCAAACAACGAATAAGCTTGGCCAAAACCTTGAATCAAAAACACTGGCCAGCGGTTCTATCGCCAAAGGAAAATTCACACGCAATATCATTGACAATACCAATACCAGCAACCTCGAAGGCAACCAGGGACCTTACCGGCTGACGGGTGCAAACAATGAATTCTTCTTCATTGTACTGGCCAACACAGAAAGGGTTTTTCTCGATGGCCAGTTGCTTCAGCGTGGGGAAGACCAGGACTATGTGATCAATTACAACACAGCAGAAGTGACCTTCACGCCCAAACGGATGATCACAAAAGACAGCCGGATCCAGATAGAGTTTGAATATGCCGACAGGAATTATCTCAATGCGAATTTTTATGTGTCTGAAGAACTTGATTTCAATAAAAAATTAAAACTGCGCATCGGGGCATTCACCAATGGTGATGCAAAGAATTCGCAGATCAACCAGGTGCTTAGCCCGGAGCAAAAACAATTCCTGGGTACTATTGGTGACAGTATTCAGAAAGCATATTATCCATCTGCTATAGTGGACACATTTTCTTCCGGGAAGATCTTATACGAAAAGATCTATTACGTTGGCGGTGCAGGACCTGATTCATTTTACCAGTATTCCGCCAATACAGCCGTTACACTTTACAATCTTTCCTTTGTATAAGTAGGACAGGGGAATGGCAATTATGTTCCCGACTTCAATGGAGCAAATGGCAAGGTGTACAAGTTCGTCATGCCCGTTGATAATGTGAAGCAGGGTAGTTATGAAGCAGCTACGCTGTTAGTAACACCCAAGCAGCAGCAACTCGTCAACCTGGGAGTAGACTATGCGATCACGCAGAATACGTTGCTGAAAACGGAATTCGCCATGAGCAAATATGATCCTAATACTTTTTCCAAAGTAGATAACGGGAATCACCAGGGTTATGCCGCTAAAGTGCAACTGAATAATACCCATATGCTCAGACCAGCTACTAAACTGCAATTGATCACTGCTCTCGACTATGAATTTGTACAGGATAAGTTCAAGCCACTGGAGCGGCTGCGCACGGTAGAGTTCTCAAGGGATTGGGGTCTGCCGCTATTAGTGCAGCCTGAAACAGAAAATATCATCCGGGCTTCTGTTGGAATAAAAAATAACCGTGATCATTCGCTCAATTACAAATTCATCAACTATCAACGGGGAAAAGATTACAACGGCTTCCAAAATGCCATCACGCATGTGGTGAACTGGAAGGGCTGGCAATTCAACAACGAATTGGTCGCTACCAATTTTAGTGCGGCTGTGGAGAAAGGAGTTTTCCTTCGTCCAACAATAGATTTCAGTAAACAATTAAAGCAACTGGCTAACTGGCGCCTCGGCTTCCGGTATGCACTTGAAAAAAATACTGTGCGCGATAAATCAACCGATACGCTTACCTATAATGCCTTTTCATTTGACAGTTATTCTATTTACCTCCGTTCTGATGAATCAAAGAAGAACCGTTACGGCGCTACTTTCTTTACCCGTGCCGACAAATACCTTGTAGGAAAGAATTTCCAGAATGGCGACAGAAGTTATAACCTTAACCTGCAGGCCGAGTTGCTATCCAATCCCAACCGGCAGTTTTACCTGAACACTACTTTCCGTAAGTTAACAGTGAAGAACGCGGCTCTATCGAAACAGGAAGAAGATGAAACCATATTAGGCCGTGCTGAATACGTGATGAATGAATGGAAAGGATTGCTCACCGGCAACCTCTTGTATGAAGTAGGAGCAGGACAGGAGCAGAAAAGGGATATTGCGTATGTGGAAGTGCCGGCAGGCACCGGCCAGTATGCCTGGATCGATTACAATTCAGACGGCGTTCAACAATTGAATGAATTTGAACTGGCGGCATTCCCTGATCAGGCGAAATTTATCCGGATATACACGCCCACTAACGAGTTCATCAAATCGAATTATACTACGTTCAACTACAGCCTGAATCTTAACCCAAGAGCAGTGTTGAACGGACCTGATCTTCCGGGGTTTCAAAAGTTCATTGCCCGTTTCAATTTTGTTACCTCTTTGCAGATCAGTAAAAAATCCATTGCACAGGGAAATTTTGAATTCAATCCATTTAAGTACAGCGTTACGGACACCAATCTTATTACGTTGAACACAGTTTTGGCCAATACGCTTTCCTTTAATCGTTTTAATGCCACCTGGGGCATTGATCTCAGTAATCTCCGCAACAATGGCAAAGCTCTGCTGACTTATGGTTATGAAAGCAGGGAGGCAAATGACTGGAACAGTAAATTCCGGTGGAACTTTACACGGACTTTATCATTGAACCTGGCAGGAAGAATTGCCACCAGTTCCCTGTTTACGCCCAATGCGCAATTTGATAACCGGAACTATGAACTGGATATTCAAAGTATTGAACCTACTTTCAGCGTGATCAGGGGAACTTCATTCCGCATATCCACCAGTTACAAATATGAATACAAGAAAAACAGGCCTGTGTATGGGGGAGAAAAATCGGCTTCACATTCTGTGAACCTCGAATCAAAATACAATGTGTTGCAGAATAGTTCTATCTCCGGCAAATTCACGTTCAATAACATTTCGTATACGGCAGCCTCAAGTGCAGCCACTACTGTCAGCTATATTATGCTGGATGGGTTATTGCCAGGGAAAAACTTTTTATGGACATTAACGCTTACAAAGCGGTTATTGAACAACCTGGAGCTGAACTTTCAGTATGATGGAAGGAGACCGGCAGAATCCAGAACAGTACATACGGGCAGGGCCTCATTGACGGCGCTGTTCTGACCAAAGCTATTGAAAATTGAATATTGAGTGTTGAATATTGAATATTTATTGCCCTGCGTAGAAATGCTCAATATTCAACACTCAATATTCAATTTTCAACTCTTAATTATACATTAAATCTGAAGTGCATTACATCTCCATCTTTCACCACATATTCTTTTCCTTCAATCCGCAATCTCCCTGCTTCACGCGCTGCAGCTTCTGAACCGTACTGGATATAATCATCATAGCCGATAACCTCAGCTTTGATAAATCCTTTTTCAAAATCGGTGTGAATCACGCTGGCAGCCTGTGGCGCTTTCCAACCTTCATGGATGGTCCAGGCGCGAACTTCTTCCACACCTGCTGTGAAATAAGTATAGAGATTCAGCAGACGGTAAGCAGAGTGGATCAGCCTGTCCAGTGCCGGTTCTTTCATTTGGTATTCTTCCATGAACAACTGGCGGTCATCCAGGTTCTCCATTTCTGCTATCTGTGCTTCGATATTGTTGTTCATGATGATCACTTCAGCCTTCTCCTGCTTTACTGCCTCTTTCAGTATTTCGGAGAATTTGTTGCCGGTATGCATGGATGCTTCATCCACATTGGCAACGTACAGCACAGGCTTACCGGTAAGAAGGAACAGGTCAGCGATCGCTGTTTTTTCCTCTTTGGAAAGGTCCAGTTCACGGATGCTTTTGCCTTTTTCCAGGTGTGCTTTACAACGGAGCAGCACATCCAGTTCAGCTTTGAGCTTGGGATCAACACGTGCCTGTTTTTCCGT
>CBHEUU010000415.1:0-4912 GCA_965990355.1 uncultured Chitinophagaceae bacterium | reverse complement strand
TTCTTCATAGTTCCCAGCCGGCCAAATATACATTCCATTCTTCCAATAAAAAACCTCTTGCGTTGCCCACAAGAGGTTTATAGGTTTATTTATTGTATCTCACAAAGCCCACTAAGACACACAAAGGCTTTTCAATATTCAGAATGATTACTCCCGACTATTGCTGTACTCCTTCCATTCCTCCCTGGCTTTCCCTTTCACCTTTCATATTCTTACGTTTGAAAAGATTGGGATCGAATTTACCAAACCTCCAGTTGAAGTTGATACGCACCACCTGTGGGTCACGGCGACGGAATGCATCCTGGCTGAACAGGATAGACTCTGAATGCACATCGGATACACGGGTGCGGAAGATATCGTTCATGTTGACAGACACTGAAGCTGCCCTGTTTTTCAGGAACTCATAACGCACGGCAATGTCCACTCCATAGCTTGGACGCATATAACCTTGTGATGCACCGGAAGGGCCACCACCAAACATGCCACCGCCACCAAATCCGCCACGGCCGCCGCCACTACCGCTACCACCGGGAGGTAATACAGTCTTCGATGTATAATCGCCCGATAATTGAATAGAGATATTCTTCGGCAGTTTGAATGTGTTGTTGACCTTGGCAAAATAGCTCGTCAGTTTTGGCTGATCATCCTGGCCCGCGATATCAATTTTTACATCCGACATATAAAGGTTGAAGTTGGGCGTAAACTCCCACCACTTATAAAGATTGAGACGGGTGGTCAGCTCAAGACCTGTTACATAGCTTGAGTTGGCATTGATATAAGTGCTCAGCAAAATGTCTTCTCCGCCTGCACCGGTAGCTGGTTCCTGGAAGCGGGTGATAAGATCATTATTGTTTTTATAATAAATAGAAGCAAGGAAATTGCCTTTACTGTTGAATGATTTTTCGTAAGAGAGTTCAAATGAATTGGTGAACTCTGGTTTCAGACCCGGATTTCCTTTGCTTGGGTTCAGCCTGTCTGATGAATCAGTAAAAGGGGTCAACTGCCAGAAATTAGGGCGGTTGATACGGCGCGTATAGTTCACCTGAATGCTGGATGTTTCACCCAGTTTTTGGGAAAGGAATACGCTGGGAAAGAAATTGATCGGAAAATCAATTTTGAATACTTCGCCGGTTGTCAGCAACTCACCATTGTAAGTGGAGCTTTCTGCCCTCAAACCGAGTTGGTATCCGAAGTTTTTGATCTGGTTTGAATAAGACGCATAAGCGGCATATACCTGATCATCGCTTTTGTAATTGACTTGTGATGCCGGTTGAAAAACCCATTTATCATCTGAATCTGCATAATAAAAAGAGTTGGTACTGCTGTTTTTTCTCAGTTGAGCACGCAGGCCCATTTCCAGTTTGGATTTATCAGTAAGCGGGTTTACAAAATCTGTTTGCAGCACCACATTGCTGTTGTCTCCATCTATCAGTTGCTGTTGTTTGTACACGTTTTGCAGGTTGCCTGCAGGTTTGTCGTAATAATCGGTCTGAATGAAATTGGTATTATCGTTCTTGCCTTTATTATAGGTCACGTCTGCTGTCCACTCGCGGCCCGCTTTCGGGAAATTATGTTTGAAGCTTAGCGTTGCACCCAGGTTCCGGAAATTGCTTTTTGAATTGCTGCTTCTGTCCTGGAACGATTGGGTAGGAGTAGGGAATAATGAATCATATAAGATACCACTGTTGCTGTAAGGCTTCATTTGCCCGCGTGCAAAGTTGACGCTTGCGGAAAGCGTGTTCCTGTTGCTGATAAAATAATCCAGCCCGGCCCTGCCAAATCCGAATGCACCTAATGAAGTGGAGCGGTCAGTTTGATATTGATTCACCTGCGGAGTGGAATAAAAATTTTCCCTTTCTGTATGGCCTGTAGCAATGGATTTGCGCTGCATGTACATACCGCTGGCAAACAGATTCACTTTTTGCTGGCGAAGGTTGATGTCGCCACCAAAACCAACACGCGCTCTTGAATCAATATTGGCGCGCACATTACCATTATAACCTACTTTCTTTTCTTTTTTCAGTACTACGTTGAGGATACCAGCTGTACCACCCGAAGCATCAAACTTGGCAGAAGGGTTGGTGATCATTTCCACACTTTGTATCGCGTCAGAAGGGATCTGATCGAGCGTGAGGTTGGTAGGCCTTCCATCCACAAATAACTGCGGTGTGTTGTTGCGCATGGTCACATTGCCATCAATGTCTACACTGAGTGAAGGAATATTGCGCATGATGTCTACTGCAGTACCGCCAGCGGAAACAATATTTTTGTCTACATTGAAAATTTTACGGTCGATGCCGAGCTGAAGCCCGGGTTTTGCAGCTGTTACAGTAACATTGTCCAGCATTTTCTCTTCAATCTCGATTTTAATATTACCAAGATCTTTATCCAGTGCGTTCATCATAGCACTCATATCTCCACCTGGTTTTAAATCAAAAGAAACAGATGAAACATTTTCTTTATAACCGATGGCTGTTACTTTCAGTTTCAGCGGGCCGAACACGGGAACATTTTCAATACTGAAATCACCGTTTGATTTGGTAAGCATGCCACCGATCACCGTTTCCTTTCTTTGTTTGGAAACAGTATCCATTCTATTCTGAAGGAGTTGAACTGATGCAAATTCAAGGGCTTTACCTGATTGCGCGTCCACAATCTTACCATACAACCGTCCCGATACCTGGCCTGCACGGTTCCCCTGGCCACCACGATTTCCTGGTCCCTGCTGCGCCATCACTGTAAAGGAGCAAAGACCAATCAAAAACGTAAATAAAAAATTTCTCATATATGTGTTTGTGTAGAATTAGACGTGAAAACTTGAGTTTACTTGTGACGATATTCTGACAATATGGATAAAGGGTAAATGCAGCTTAGCAACGGAAGGGGGTCATAAAAACAATACGATAAGAAGTTGGATTACGCCAATGATCAGCCCAATGAAGCCTCCGAAAAGTGCAGCGAGTCTGAGTTCTGTTGCCAGCTCTTTGCGGACGGTTTGCTCAATCGTTTGGTTGGGAATAGCCACCAGTTTAGTGCTGATGAGTTCACGGACATTTAACTCTTTCTTCAGGTTCCCGGCGAACTGCCCGATCACCTGTGGGAAGAGTGATTCAATTTCCTGTATAAAGATTGTTTTGAGGGATTGTATTGTTTTATCACCAATGAACATAGCGATCATAGGCATTTGCTCCTTCAGTTTGTGGCGAAGGAAATGGTCCATATGTTCTTCAATAAGCGGTTTTATTGCATCAAACTGGCCGGGTTCATTGATCCGCTGTTCCAGTTGGTCCAGGGAAAAGGCAGTTGCTGCATAGTTTCCCGCCTGTAAAGCGATCTGTTCCCTGCGTGCCGGCCATATTCCCTGTAATTTCAATCCCAATATTGTCCTGGGCTGTAAGGGGTGGAAAAGCAGCCAGATAGCTATGCGTACCGTCACCCAACCTGTGCATGCGGAAAGAAAAGGGATCAGTAAAAGCCAGTAATTCATGAAGGGTAATTGCAATAATTAATAAACCCCGTCCTACGAAAGAGGAAGGGGTTTTTTCCGGGTGGATGACCGGGTTCGAACCGGCGACCCTCAGAACCACAATCTGATGCTCTAACCAACTGAGCTACAACCACCATTTTTGGAGCTGCAAAAATAAGCAAAAGGAATTCGTTTTAAAAAATAAAAGCCATGTTTTTATAGCTTAAAAACAAATTTTGTCACACCCGGGCCTGCAATGAACCATTCATCAAAAACCCTTGTTAAATGGTTGTAAGAATAAGAAATACATACATTTTACGTTATTTTTGGAATATGCGAAATGCATTAAAATACCTTTTGAATATGAAGCGACTTCCAATTGTGATCATGATGATCGTAGCGGGATTCTTTCTTGCTTTCCAAACCCTAGGAAGCAATACAAAAAATCCCCCCGATAAATACGAACAGATACTGAAGCTGGTAGGAGAGATGCTTACCCAGGCTCACTACAGTCCACAGGCAGTAAATGATGATTTCTCCAAGAAGGTCTTTAAGAAATATATCAACGACCTTGACCCGGAAAAGAACATGTTCCTGGCTTCAGATATCAATACACTGAAGGGTAAATACGAAACAAAAATTGATGATGAACTAAAGGGTGCGCCTGTAGCTTTCTTCAAAGCTGCCGGTGATATATTCAATACAAGGATGGAAGAAGCTGCAGTTATCTGCAAGGAAATCCTTTCCAAGCCCTTCAATTTTACAGTGGATGAAAAAGTGATACTCGATGGAGATAAACTTGAATTCGCCACTACCAAAGAAGAGAACCGTGAACGCTGGAGAAAGAAATTGAAATACCTGGCGCTGGAGCGTTATGTTGACCTCGTGGATACAAGGGAGAAGAATAAAGGCCGTGATAGCTTTGTGGTAAAAACAGATGCCGAGCTTGAAAAAGAAGCCAGGGATAAAACTACCAAGATCATCGACCGTATGTTTGAACGCTTCCGTTTCAAATTCAATGATGATGATAAGTTCAATGTGTTTGTGAATGCCATCACCACCACAATGGATCCGCATACAGAGTTTTTCCCTCCTGTAGATAAAAGATATTTTGATGAAGAAATGAGTGGCCGCTTCTTTGGTATCGGCGCTTCCCTGGGATATGATGATGGCAACATTAAAGTGGGCAGCATTGTAACAGGTGGACCTGCTTACAAAGCTGGTGAGCCGCAAGCTGGTGATATCATTCAGAAAGTGGCACAAGGCAAAGAAGAGCCGGTTGATCTCACTGGATTTTCTGTAACAGATGCCGTTAAGCTGATCCGCGGAAAAAAAGGAACAGAAGTAAACCTGACGATAAAAAAAGCAGACGGTACATTGAAAGTGGTGTCACTGATCCGCGACCAGATCGTACAGGATGAAACATTTGCCCGCAGTGCTGTAGTA
>CBHEUU010000414.1:0-4917 GCA_965990355.1 uncultured Chitinophagaceae bacterium | reverse complement strand
ACTCTTTCTCCTGCAACTGCTGAATCCTCACCTTAAACTTTTTCTTTGAATAACTCCATTTAATAGCCAGTTCTGGAATTCCAGGTGTATAAAGCCATTGATCAAAAAACTCCGACAGATCTTTACCTGATATCGTTTCAAAAACTTTTTGCAGGTCCCTTGTATCTGCATTCTTGTTCGCATATTCTTTATAATATGCACGAACGCCTTTATGAAAATCATTCTCGCCCAATTCCCGGTGCAGCATATGCAATATCCAGCTTCCTTTCTGATAACTGTTGCTGTTCAGCAACGCCATATAATTTGTTGTATCATCCACCACGGGCCGCTGGTAGGTAACTGGAGAATTGATTACCTGCTGCCTGTCTTCTTTCAACATATGCAGCGCCGTATCTCTTCCATGCTTATTCTCCATATACAGGATCGTCATATACGTAGCAAATCCTTCACTAAGCCAGAGATGCGCAAAGCTTTTCTCGGTTGCCATATTGCCAAACCACTGATGCGCGATCTCATGTGCCAGAAGGCCTTCTGACTTCCGCGTGCCCGTCACTGAATTCTCTGAATAAAAAATTGTATTGGCATTTTCCAGTCCGCCAAAAATGGTTTTGGATTGAACATTCGCCAGTTTCTTATAGCCATAGGAACCGACATAATCTATAAAAAAAGGAAGTACATCTTTCGCCTGCCCATAATCATAAAATCCTTTTTCCTTGTTTTCCGGGTATACCCAACTGTACACGGGTATACTGTCCTGCACTGTACCAGCCAGTTCAACTGCAAAGTCGGCCACACCAATTACCATCACTTTAGTGGCCACAGGCACATCTTCCTTCCAATGCGTTAGTTTTTTATCTTTTTCCAACGCGGTCTCATTTATCAATAGGCCATTCGACACAACCCGGTAATGCTGAGGCGCTGTAACTATAAACTCAACAGTCGCTTTATCTGCCGGATCATCTACGCAAGGCAACCATTTATGTCCACGGTTAGGCCAGTTGTCTGCAAAAAAACTGCGATGGCCATACATGTTTTTGGAAATGATCAATCCATCTGCCGGTATGCCTTTATATTCTATTGTAAAAGTGTGTATGCTTCCGGATGGCAATGCATCTGTCCATGCCAGGTCCAGTTTTTCGTTTTCTTCTTTTACTGTTGCATCAATGATCTTTCCATCCATGGTGCAGGATTGAACATGCATACCCTTACCGGTAGTGGCTGTACTGAAATCAAGAAGAACATTGGATAAAGGTTCCAGTAATTTTATAGTGATAACCGCTTTTCCTTTGATGGTGTCAGATGCGTCTGAGAGTTCAATATTGAACTGGTAATGTTGCACGTCATATAAAGATGACGGAGAGGATGACTGGGAAAAACTATTATGCGAAAAGCAAAAAATGGCCACCAACAGGGTGCCGGCAAAAGATCTCATGTGATCGGTTTTGTATGAAGATAGGAATTATAAGTTTTCCAGCATTTCCACCACTTTTTCCCTCTTGAGGATCACATAACCGAGGCGGTCGTTGCTGATGCCTTCTTTCAGTTGATAAGAAAAATGCAGTTGATCGTCTTGTACATTCGTTTCAAAATAACGGAAGGAAATATTAGGAAAATCCTGCAGCTCATTGCCTATTTCATAAAGATGGGTAGACAGGATGAAGAGCGAGTTTTTAATTTTTATCAATCCTTTGATCACGGTGAGCGAACACTTCATCGCATCCTGCACATTGGTGCCTTTAAACAATTCATCGATCAGCACCAGCCATTTTTTACCGTTATTGATCTTGCTGATCGTATTCTTGATCCGCTGCACTTCATTAAAGAAAAAACTTTCTCCTTTGGCAATATTATCCACCACATTGATATTGCTGAGCAAGCCGTCAAACAGTGTAAGCCGCATGCTTGCAGCAGGCACTCCCATGCCGATATGAGCAAGAAAAACCGAAGAGCCAACTGATTTGATCAGCGTACTCTTCCCAGCCATGTTTGCGCCAGTCAGGAAAAGAAAATTATGTTCCGGGTTCATCTGCAGATTATAAGGCACCGGGTTGGGAATAAGAATATGATAAAGCCCTTTTGCTTCCACCAGCGGCGATTCCTGTTCGATGAATTCAGGAAAGGATAGATTATATGTTTTCACTGCCACAGCCATCGAATACCAGGCGTCGAGCCGGCTGTAGATATCCATCAGCTCCAGGGTTTTCAACCGGAGCGGGTTGCGAAGGTGATAACCGAAATAAAGGTTCTGCCGCCGGGTAAGCTGAATACCGGGAGTGGTTGCTGAAAGTTGCTGCAATGGCGGTTCTTTCATCACCTGTATGATGCGGTCGATATAGATCTTGATATGCGGAGGAAAATCCAGCCCATCCAGCAGCAACGTTATCTTTTTTAACCCGCGGTAAAAATCCGCAAAATGTGTGATAGAATATTTCAGCATGGAATAATCTTCACTATGCAGCCAGCGGTAGAAAAAATTATTGATGCTGCCGGTATTTTCGCTGATAGGGTCCAGTGAATAATCCATGAACTTGTCCATCACCAGCATGGTACCATTGGTGATATCCGTGGGCCAGTCTTTTACATGCTCCATCAGGGTACGGATCACGTTCTGCGTACCGGTGATCTTTTTAATATCATTATGGGGTTCGCTAAAAAAACGGCGCAACCATTCTTTTCCGCCTGTAGTGCGGGTGAAATTTAGCTTATGGAAAATAGAAAATTCTTCCTCGGTATGGAAAATGGAAATGTCGTTAAAGGAAATATTATCTATCTGCATGCCAGAATAAATTAACGTTCAAACTTCAGTCGTTCGCCCTGCTTAGATTCATTCCACTCCGGATTCCATACATTTTTATCAGTTGCTTTATACACCAGGTGCCCGTTCACAAAGGTATGGGTAATTGCTGCGGGGAAACGGGTGCCTTCCAGCGGGCTCCAGCCGCATTTATACAATATATTTTCCTTGCTCACGGTGGTGCTGCTGTTATCAAGATCAACTATTACCAGGTCTGCATAATAACCCTCCCGGATATATCCCCTTTCTTTTATCTGGAAACAATCAGCTACAGCATGACTCATTTTCTGCACGATCTTTTCCAGCGAAATTTTTCCCTGCTGAAAATAATTCAGCATCATCAGCACGGAATGCTGCACCAGCGGAAGCCCGGCATGCGCTTTTTCATATGGCTCATTTTTTTCTTCGATGGTATGCGGCGCATGGTCAGTGGCGATCACATCCAGGCGGTCGTCCAGCAAAGCTGCCCATAATGCAGGTTTATTAGTAGGCGCTTTGATAGCCGGGTTGCACTTGATCTTATTGCCCAGCCTTGCATAATCATCGCTGGTAAAATGCAGGTGGTGCACGCATACTTCAGCCGTGATCTTTTTTTCTTTCAGAGGAAGCATGTTTCCGAAAAGCTGCAACTCTTTTTCCGTGCTGATATGAAGAATATGCAGGCGGGTGCCATATTTCTTGGCAAGCTGAACAGCATAAAAAGAAGATTCAAAACAGGCGTCCTCGTTGCGGATTATGGGGTGGTCGGCTGCGGTAAGTTCACGTCCTGTAGCTTTCAACCCTGCAAGGTTTGCTTTGATGATCTTTTCATCTTCGCAATGGGTAGCGATCAGCAGTTCGCTTTCGCTGAAAACCTTTTCCAGGGTAAGCGGGTTATCGACCAGCAGGTTGCCGGTAGATGAACCCATGAATATTTTGATGCCGCAGATATCGTTTTTGCGGGCATTTACTTTCAGTGCTTCGGCCGCATTTTCATTGGAAGTGCCGATATAAAATGAATAGTTGGCCAGTGAACTGCGGGCCGCAATGCTGTATTTCTGCTCCAGCAACTCTTCTGTAAAACAAGGTGGCACGGTATTGGGCATTTCCATAAAACTGGTGACGCCGCCGGCCACTGCAGCTTTGGCCTCTGTATAAATAGTAGCTTTATGGGTAAGGCCGGGCTCCCGGAAATGCACCTGGTCGTCGATGGCGCCGGGCAACAAAAATTTGCCTTCCCCGTTTATTTCAATAACAGCAGCACCAGGGGAAGATATAAGAGGAGCTATTTTTTCGATCCGCCCATCTTTGATCAGCACATCGGCGGTTTTAATAAGACCTTCGTTGACGATACGGATATTTTTTATGAGATATATTTGCATACTTTGTTGAATATTATCCAAAATAACTGGCAATGCAATTTATAAAAACCCTTGTAAGACTGCTTGTTTTTCTTTTCCCGTTCATTGCTTCTGCTCAATCTACCTATCTGCCACAAGGGGATAAACAGTCAGTGCTGCTGGAAAGGCTGGAGATAAAAGCCCAGTCTGATTCAATACTTAATTTTTCAAAGATCAGGCCCTTTAACCGGAGCAAGTATGTGATCAATGGCGTAAAGAATTATCTGCAAAATAATGGTGAAGAAAAACTATCACGTGTAGACCTGCACAATCTGCGAAGCGTCTACTACAACAATACAGAATGGCTTACCGAAGAAGAAAGAAAACTGTATGCAAGCAAAAAGCCGATCTGGAAAAAACTGTACACCTCGCCGGCCAATTTTTATGAAGTGCATGTAAGGGATTTCGATCTTGTTGTTAACCCCGTAGTGCAATATGTGGTCACAAAAGAACGCGACAATGATCAAACGCTTTTCCTGAACACACGTGGTATAAGCCTGCGCGGCCGCATCGCCAATAAGATCGGGTTCTCTGCTTATCTCACCGACAACCAGGAGCGTGATCCGCTGTATGTGCAGCAATGGATCAGTGACAGGCTGGCTGTACCGGGCCAGGGTTTTTATAAAGAGTTTAAAGCGGCCGGCGGAGTGGATTATTTTGATGCACGTGGTTATATCACATTCAATGTCTCGAAATACATTGATGTGGCATTCGGCTATGATAAAAATTTTATCGGCAACGGAT
>CBHEUU010000413.1:0-4918 GCA_965990355.1 uncultured Chitinophagaceae bacterium | reverse complement strand
GTGGGTGATATAACTTCTCTCAGCACCATTTATCTGTATCTCACTGGCACCACCAAGGCTTTTCACTTTATTCTTATTGGCAGTGATATTGCCACTGAAATTCAAATTGAAATCTTTTGACTGGATCACTTTGAAATCTAACTGAAGATCCACACCCGTGTTCTGGATATTGGAGTTAGTAAGATTAGTGAGCATGGTTGTTGTTCCTGATAAAGCAGAGATGCTTTTGTTGTAAAGCAGGTCAAACGACTTACTGATGTAATAATTGATGCTCACAGAGAGGCGATTATTCAACGCCGTGGCATCCAAACCAAAGTTGAATTGTGATGTTGACTCCCAACCCAGTTTGGGATCCGTCAGACCACCTGCCCAGGTTGAATTATATACTGTATTACCGATCACTACCCCACCAGAACCAGTTAACCCCTGTTCATACCGGTAATTCCCAATATTATTATTACCTGTCAATCCCCAACTGGCCCGCAGTTTCAGGGTTGACCTGGCTCCAAGCCAGTTATGATAAAACGATTCATTGGAGATTGCCCAGCCTGCAGACACTGAACCAAATTTTCCCCAGCGGTTCAATGGACCAAACCTGGAAGAAGCATCTGAACGGAAAGAACCTGTCAGGAAATAACGTTTATCGTAATCATACACCAATCTCGCGAGATAGGAAACCAGCGTGGTAGTTGACTTGCCTGTATTGGACTGCATGGAAAAATCACCCGCACTTGAACCGCCAGCTGTAATTTCAGGAACAAAATCGTTGGTAAAGTTTTTTGCAGCCACTGCCACTACATCCATCGTTGTCTTCTGGGCTGTATAACCTATTAATCCATTCAAGCTGTGTTTATCACCAAGCTGCTTTTTATAATTCAGGATAAACTCAGCCAGCCTGTCCTGCATATTTAAAAACTGTGCTGATGCATTGGCCGCAAGAATTGCTTGTGATGAACCAGGAGGATTGATACCACTACTCAAATTTGTAGGATAGTAATACTCATATTTCTCGGTATAGGTTTCCGCACCAATGTTCACTTTAAACAACAGGTTTTTAATGATCTCATAAGTGGCATTGGCATTATAAGTAGCCCTTGTTCCCTTACGCGTGATCTTTACACGTTCAGCTAAAGCCAATGGATTTTCGATACCCTGAAAAGCATATGCATAACCGTCAGTTTGAGCAGCAGCACCTGTATTGGAAAGCGCCAGGCTGCCATCTGCATTGTAAGCAGGAAAGATCGGCATGTAAACCAGCGCACCCAGGATCGGTCCCTGGTTAAAACGGCCTTCCTGTACTTCGCGATTGTCGGTGTTGGTAACGAATACACTGGACGATACTTTTAATTTAGGTGTAAGATCTGCATCAATATTCGCTCTTAAATTGATCCTTTTTTGAAAAGTGCTTGCCAGGATACCTGGTTGATCAAGATAGCCGCCGCTGATCAGGTAACGCGTGTTGTTGCTGCCACCAGAGAAAGAAACATTGTGGCGTTGCACAACGGCATTTTTATACAACACATCCTGCCAGTCAGTATTATATTTTGGAGCGATCACTTTCTGATTGGCAAAATCGTAGAGGTCTTTTAAAATACAAACAGAACAGTTGGTAGCAGTTTGACCTGCTTTCACAATACGGGTGGCATTATCATCGGAATAAAAAGCATCATTCCACACAATTCCTTTGGAAATAAGAATGTCTTTATAATTTTCATTCCGTCCACTCACAAATAAATCAGCGAACTGCGTAGAGTTCAGCAGCTCTACTTTTTTGGCCAGTTTCTGGCTGCTGACCTGATAATCATAGGTCAGCCTCCCCTTTCCCTGCTTACCACGTTTGGTGGTGATCAGCACCACACCTGCAGATGCTCTTGAACCATAAATAGCGGCAGAAGCAGCATCCTTCAAAATTTCGATCGATTCAATATCATCGGGATTGATAAAAATATCATTACCGGAAGTAGCAGGATTGTATCCATTGGTAGCATTACCTCCGTTTCCCTGGCCCTGGCTCACATTTCCGCCAACAGGATAGCCATCTATTACATATAAAGGTTCAGAACTCGCATTGATAGAACCGATACCACGCACTCTTATCTTGGTGCCGGAATAAGGAGCACCACTTACCTGCGAAACCTGCACACCTGCCACTTTGCCCACCAGCGCCTGGCTGATGGTTGGTGTGCTCAGGTTCAGTTCGCTCGCTTTCACACTGGAAACGGCACCGGTAAGATCAGTTTTCCGTACGCGCTGATAACCCACATACACTTCTTCCAGTGTTTTGGAGTCTTCTTTTAAGCGGACTACCACAGAGGAACCAGTTACGGGTACTTCCTGTAAAGCATAACCTATAAAAGAGACCAGCAAAGTGCCGCCTTTTTCCGCCTCGATCCTAAACTCGCCCTGCGCATTGGTATTTACAGCATTTTTTGTTCCTTTTACCTGCACCGTCACGCCTTCCATCGGCTGGCCCTTTTCATCAGTTACCACACCTGAAACGGTAACAGGATTTTTATACTCCTTATAAAAATGATTTCCTGCTGCCTGTACCAGGGGCTGATCTATCCCCCAGGCAGCCAATAACAGCACTGAACAACGGCTTAAAAAAAGCATCCGCTTTAAGCCATTACCGGTAAATGTTTTTGTTTGCATACGTTTAAGTATTAGTTATTGGTTGTTTTAAAAAATTACCAGGCAATGCTCATCGTATTTACATTATTCTTGCGGGAAGAGCTCACCGCTATTCCTTTATTATTTGATCCTAGAAAAGTGAAGCCTTCCAGTTCATCGGCTTTATCAATATCAATGATCCTGGTCACTTCCTCTTTTCCGGAGGCAATGGATTTGTCCAGGTCTATATAAGTAAACCTCCATCTTCTTCCCTCAATTTGATTTTGTATCAATACCAACTGGCCTTTGTCAGCAATCCATTTCAGGTTTTGTACCCAGGGAGAACAGGTAAATTTTTTATATACCACTCCTTTTTCCGATGTCTTTTTTGCTTTGGCCAGTGCAGCAGGATCATATAATCTTACTTCATTGCCTCGGCCGCCATAATCAGCAGTGGCTACATAGTATTTCTTTTTATACTGAACATACTCGGGGCGGGTTCCCTGTATGCAGGCATCATCTTCAATTGTGTTCAGCAGGTTGCCATCGAGTTTTCCTGTTTTTTGCAAGCCAGCCCAGTCAATATGGTAGATCACTGCCCGCCACAATGTGCCTTCCGCATTCAGCCGGATGCTGTTGCCGATAAAAACCGGGTCTTTACCATTATATGCGATACCTGTAGGATGATTGATCACATCGGTGTCATTCAGCGTAAGTTTCATTTCTTTATTCAGGTACACCAGGCTATCTCCTTGCATGGCATATTCCCTTATCACGCCAATTTCCCTGTCGCCGTATAAAAAGATGCGTCCATCCTGGTAAGATATTCCCTGGCATGCGCCCAGCGAGTCAACACTATAGGTTCTCTCAATTTTCATATCAGGGCTCTGGTTAAAAGAGATGAGCAATACAGCCAGCAGCAGGCATGCACAGGTAAAAATGTATTTCATATAAATCTGTTTTATATGGATCAGGGATCCATCGGTTCCTTTGGATTGATATGCAGGGCATCAAGCAATGGATAGAATTCCATTTCGGTTTCACTTAAGCGGACTCCGTTTTTATAAGGTGCTTCATTCAATTCACGCAGGCAACGGTCAATCAATGTTTTTTCGATCATGGTACTTTGCCCACGGGTAGTGCAGCTAATACCCATCTTATTCAAAGGAATACCATAGCGATACATCAGTCTTACGGTATTGCGCATATTGGTGGTAGTATGCCTTGCATGTGGTTCAATAATGATGGCATTCGCGGGAACATGCATTTTCTCCACCAGATACTTTTTCATTTCGGTGGCTTCACAGTATTTGGTTTTATAAGGATGTACTTTGCCGCCTGAAGGAACGATGAATGGAGCTAGCCCTTTATGATATTGCATGGCAGCAAGCCTGCAGCGAAGCATTCCTTCTGCACTTAAAGGCACAGCCGGATCTTCGGGACCGGCGCCAGGAAGCATGATCACAGAATATTTATAGTTGTCCCATTTTACAGTTTTGACGCGTTCATACGCGGCTTTGTTTTCTCCTTCAGCCATCGGCTCAAAATCCGAAGCCTGCTCCCTTTCGTTGATCTCGATAAAACGCAGTGCAGCGGTAAGTGAGGGGGCAAAAAAAGAAGGTTGTGTTTTATTTTCCTGTGCAACAAGCGAAGCTGTATTATATAGCAGGCTTACATAATTATACAGGAAGGTGTTGTTGTTACGTGGATCGCGTGTATTAAAACTGATGGAATCTATATTGGGATAATTGGGTTTCTTCCCTTCCGCATATACGCCGATGGCAAAATTGACGCCTTCTGCATCCTGCATCCAGGCTTTTACCAGCATTTCTTCTGCGGGTAATTGTTGAAAAAGGATATATGCTCCGGAAGGCACCAGATGGTCCTTCACCAGCTTTCCCAACGCATTGGATGATTGATATAAAGCTTTTAATTTCTCCCCAACTGTTTTAATCTCCGTGTCACTGAACTTCAGGCTGTTGGTATAACAAAAACCATCCCTTTCGCAGGTCTTCAGTGCCTTGTTAATGGAATCTACTTTTGCAGCACCCATTGTTTTTAAGAATGGATCGCTGTCAAGCAATTTTTTCACATCAGGCAGTTCCTGGAAGAGTGTGAGCAGGTAGTAGTTCTTCGACTGCACATAATCATTCCCGCTTATGAGTTTGTAGCGGGGATCGGGATGATTATTCTGCGCAAAACAGGTTTGGCCAACAATAAAAAGAATAATAAAGCTGAAAAGTTTTGGCCGGGAGATAAACATGGGGATCATTTAAGGAACCGCAAAGTCGCACGTTTAAGTAATCCA
>CBHEUU010000412.1:0-4954 GCA_965990355.1 uncultured Chitinophagaceae bacterium | reverse complement strand
TAAAACCGATTTTATTATAACGAGAGATGGATATCAAAAGAGTTTGTGGCAGGCTTCAGTGCCACCCTATCAACCTGGCAATGTTCCTGATAGCGGCAGTTATGATGTGATCATTGTTGGCGGTGGAATTACCGGTTTGTCAACCGGATTGCTTTTGCAGGAATCTGGAAGAAAATGCCTTATCCTGGAAGCGAAGACATTATGTTTTGGAACAACCGGGGGCACCACTGCACACCTGAATACTTTACTGGACACGCCATATTCAACCATCCGGAAAAAATTTAATGCAGAAAGTGCTGCTACAGTTGCAAAATCAACCGAAGCAGCGATTGAGCTGATAAGGCGGAATATTAAAGAATATTCCATTGATTGTGATTTCAGTGAAGCAGATGCTTTTCTTTTTGCACAGAATAGTGAACAGGAGAAGGAACTGGAGGAAATTGCAGAAGCCTCACTGGAAGCCGGACTTGATCTGCAGTTTACCGAGAGCATCCCGGTGCCTGCACCTTTTATTTCTGCAATACAGGTAAAAGGCCAGGCTAAATTCAATCCGGTGAAATATGTATACGGATTGGCGAAAGCTTTTGAAAGAAGAGGCGGGCATATTAAGCAGGATTGCAGGGTTACCGGTGTAAATGTAAATGAAAAGGTAGAGGTAACAGCCTCTTCTGGTCAGTATAGCTGTTCCGATCTGATTTATGCGACTCATATCCCTCCGGGTGTAAATCTTCTGCATCTCCGCTGTATTCCTTATCGGAGCTATGCCATGGCGGTGCAGCTTAGTAAAAAAGAGGAGTACCCTGATAATCTTTGTTATGATATGGTTGATCCTTATCATTACTACCGCACGCAGGAAGTGGATGGCCAATTATATTTAATAGCAGGTGGTAAAGATCATAAAACAGGGCATGAAGAAAATACGGAACACCGGTTTACAGAATTGGAAGCGCATATCCGGAAAATGTTTAGCGTAAAGAAAATTGCTTACAAGTGGTCATCCCAGTATTTTGAACCGGCCGATGGTCTTCCTTATATCGGTCATCTTCCCGGCCATCCTGAACATTTGTATGTAGCAACGGGGTTCGGAGGAAATGGAATGGTGTACAGTGGCGTGGCTGCTATGACCTTGCAGGCAATACTGAATAATGAAGAGAATGCTCAAACCAAGCTTTTCAATCCAAACCGGCTTAAACCGGTGGCGGGATTTACTAATTTTATACAACACAATGCCGGTGTAGCAGGAGAACTGCTGAGCCGTTTGTTCTCCGGTGAGCATTTGGAAGAGTTGGCTGCATTGGCGCCAGGCGAAGCAAGAATGGTGAGCTATGAAAATCAAAAGATCGCTCTGTATAAAGATGAAGAAGGGGCTTTGCATGCGATAAATCCTGTATGCACCCATCTGAAATGTGAAGTGAATTGGAATAATGCGGAAAGATCATGGGATTGCCCTTGCCATGGTGCAAGATACAGCTATGACGGCCGGGTGCTGACAGGCCCTGCAGACAGGGATGCAGAACCTATACATATTGAATTATTGGCGGAGCATTAAAACTTGCTATATGAATGAAGCCGGTCTCCAACAACTAAGATCAGCATTGCTTGACCTTGATAGTGATCTGGTAGATGTAGATGGAATAAAATTAAAACCCAGTCAGTGTTACCGCCTGGAAACAGATCCGGCGCATGTATTGTTTAATACAAACTGTCCGCAGGCTTTGAAAGAAAAAATACAGGCTTTATTGATTAAGTACCTGCCCCATGATGAAGGTAGTACATCATAATAAAGAAGCCATTACTAATAACGATGACCTGCTTCACCTTGCAAGTGAACATGAAAAGAATGATGAATTAGAAGATGCTGCAGCGTTATACCTGCGCTATTTAAAAAAAATGCCGGGTAATGAAAATGTATATTCCCGGTTAATGATCATTTACAGGAAACAAAAAGAAGCTAAAAAGGAACTTGCAATTATTAACCAGGCAATTAAAACCTTCGAAGACATTTTCAAAAAAGAAACCAGGGTTTCACCCTCCAGAAAAACCATTGCGATCAGTAAAAGGCTGATAAAGTCGTTAGGGCAGAATGAGCGTGAACCATTACGAAAATGGAAACGGAGAAAAGTGTTATTGGAAAAACAGTTGAAGAAGAAAAGGTCCTCATAGGTTTATTCTGCCAGGAGCAGCTTTGCTTTCCTGGCATCAAGGCGCGGAAGCCATTTGATTTTTTTACCTTCAGCAGCTAAGTAAGTAGTAAAAAATAACTCGATAGAGTCAATCAATTTTTTGGGAAGATCATCCAGCGAATTAACCGGTTCATACTGGATGGAAAATTCCGGTACAGCAAGAAAACGATCATTGCGAAGCATCTGGTCTTTTTTGGATTGCTCTGCTTGCAGACAGCCAATAATCCGGCAATCTATTACACAACCGGGGAAGGAAGGAAATTCTGAAATGACCATTACATCAAGAGGATCTCCGTCTTCTCCTTCTGTGCCGGGAATAAAACCAAAATCATAGGGGAACACCAGGCCCGGCGATAAAGCTTTCAGCATTCTGAACCCATTTAAGTCCGGCTCATATTTATATTTTACCGGGCTATTGCGCGGCGTTTCTATGATGATATCCATAACAGGCGTTTACAGAGAAGCTACAAATGGAATACCAGGGTTGTATCTATTCCATTACCTCTTCTATATGCGCCAGCTTCCCATCCCTTGTCATTCCTTCAATGATCACACGGAAAGCTTTGGTGACATCATTGTTATAAAAGGTCAACACAACCGGCTTGCGTGACGACATAACAACAGATGGATTCCAGTAAAGCGTGCTGCGTACGTCGCGTTGTTCATTTTCCTGGCTAAAACTGCTATAATTGGGTGAATAGAATTCCCTGATAGGAGTGTAACCTTCCACTTTATTATTAGCGAGGCCTTTGCCCGGTTCATTTTTCACATCATTTCCGCGGCGGGTATAAATGGCGATTGCTCCATTGCCTCCGTTGAACCCTCCCATAAACGGGGGCCTGAATACTTTGATATAAGCAACATCCTGCACACTCACAGAGGAAACCATCGATACATCGCTCGACATTTCATCGAGGTAGAGAGCAGGTGTGCCCTGGCGCCAGCTGAGCGTAGTATTGGCCCCGTTGCCGCTGATCTGCAGACCCGCCACTTTACCCTGGAGATAAGTGAAGATATCAATAGCGCTTTTAGCAAAGGGATCATTCACCAGGTCAAACTGGTAGCCATCACCGCCGGAAAAAAGACCGGAAGTATATTTTTCATCCATTACCTGCACGGGGGATTTGGTCCTGCTTTTTACAATCACATTCTCCAGTGTTTTGACCCGGTTTTTTTCTGCAATATCGTTTGCTTCATTTGCAAGAAGCCATTGACGGTAGTTACCTGTAGTGTCTGAAAGAGCTACAAAGCCAAATTTGCCCACAGTTTTTCTTACAGAAGGAACCTGCAGGCGATCGGTCATAAACTGCAGTGAAGCATTTTTAAGGTCCTTGCTTTGAAATTGGTAATAGATCTGCGCTGTATCAAAGATGATAGTAGAGTGGTCATTAAATGTACCATTGCTTTCAATAGGTACCAGCAACACCTGTCCTTCTGATTTTTTTTGTTTCAGCAACAACACTACGGTAGTACCGGGAGGAATCATACCGGGCACAGCACCATATACAGTTCCGGAGAGCGTCATATAAGACGTGTCTTTTGCATATACGGGCTTGGGTGTTTTTCCAGATAACACTTCTTCCCATTTAAAGCGGCGCCAGCCATGGGTGAGCATCACCAGGTCAAGTTTCTGGCCGATCTCATCTGTATTGGCAGAGAAATAATAGGAAGGGTTATATACTTCACCTTTCAGTTCGCTGCTTAATTGCAGGTGCGAGATAATATTTTGCGAGGTGTCGCGCCCGATCGCCAGATCTGTTACAGCTACAGACAGACTGCCTTCCAGGCTATCCGGCAGGGTGATCTTTATTTCATTGCGGGCACGTTTGTTCAATCCCCAATGCTGCACTTCCATTTGTGGTTTGAACAGGTACTCTTCATTGTTTATGTAAGTGATCCGTTCAGCCAGTGCATTCCAGTTTTTATCAAACACTGTAAAAGTGAGCAAACCGCTTGGGAGGTTTTGCGTAGGCACAGCAGCTTTGATTTCGGACGTGGAGGTTGACTTAGCCACTCTGAATACTTCATGCTGGAACATAGTGCCGATAATGCGCAGTGTATCGTTGGCTGCTGCCAGATCGGGTGTATAGTTTAACTGGAAACGGCGGTGGGCCTCAGACACATACACCTGCAAGCTGACACCAGAGGCTTTGATTGCGGGTAATTTGGTGGTATGTCCAACTTCTTTTTCATCTTTCCAGTTGGCGGTGTATGCCATTCCTTCTTTTGGGATCAACATAAAATATCCCATTCCATTATGCATAGTACGCAGGCTGTCTATCACTTTACCGTTCGCGTCGGTGATAGTGCCTTTTATTTTAACCGGTTTACCCCATTGATCATTGGCTTTAAAAGCAATTTTATTGGGCAGGCCGGCAATAGCATCGCCACCTTCAGGAAAAAACTGCAGCGTTGGGATGGCAGGTTGCTTTGCGCCGGTTGTATTGCTCTCATTGCCGAGAATACGTATTTGCCGGGTGTATAAAAATGCTGAATCGAAATTGAGCATCCAGCGGGTATAAGCCCTTACAAAAATGAACCGGCCTTTGTAGTCGGCAGGAATATCGAATTGCCCATTGGTCACAGCATCCACCATCGGGCTTATCGTATGCTGAAGAAGATTGCCCTTATCATCCAGCCAGTCGGTATAAAAGTTTTTTGAGTCAATTGCTGGTATTACTTCGGTCATCACATAAGCTTTGAACCAGATTGTTTCACCGGGGCTATAAGCCTGTTTATCATAATGAAGGTAAGCGCGTTCGGGGCTGAAC
>CBHEUU010000411.1:0-4957 GCA_965990355.1 uncultured Chitinophagaceae bacterium | reverse complement strand
GAACCATACCCGCACGGCTCACTATTCACGCCTGCAGGAAGGTGATTATGTTTTCATCCAGTTTGGACATAATGATGAAGTGCCCACCAAAAAAAGTTATGTGCCGGAGAATGATTTCCGGAATTATCTCACCGGTTATATTAATGATACGCGTAAAAAGAAAGCGATCCCGGTCCTGCTCACACCTGTTGCCCGCAGAAGTTTTGACAGCACAGGGCAAGTAAGGGAAACCCATGAAGTGTATGCGCAGATCGTACGTGATGTGGCAAAGGAAAATAAGGTGATCCTGATTGACCTGGATGCAAAAAGCAAGGAATTACTGCAGCAGATGGGGCCTGCTGCATCTACTTATCTTTTTAATTATTTAGCACCCGGTGAACATCCCAATTATCCCGACGGTGTAAAAGACAATACACATTTTAATGAACTGGGAGCAAGACGCATGGCGGAAATTGTACTGGAAGAAATAAAAAAACTAGTACCTGCACTGGCCGAAAGGATCGTTAAACAACCAAAGAAATAAATAAAATATTCGGATGAAAAAAGCGTGGATGATATGCCTGCTGATATTGGCAGCGATGACCGGGTTTTCGCAACAAACCTATCCCACTAAACTGACCGTGGCAAAAGACGGCAGCGGGGATTATAAAACCATACAGGAAGCGGTGAATGCAGTAAGGGCTTATTCGCCCGAACCGGTCTCCATTTTTATAAAGAATGGTGTTTATGAAGAGAAGCTGGTAATTCCTTCCTGGGTCACCAATATTACGATCAAAGGTGAAAGCCGCGAACAAACGATCATTACAAACGATGATTACTCTGGTAAGCTGATGGCCAAAGGCGCGGATACCATAACCAATAAAACCAAATTCAGCACATTTACTTCCTATACCGTATGGGTGCAGGGTAATGATGTGAAGATAGAAAACCTCACTATCCGCAACACTGCCGGACGGGTAGGACAGGCCGTAGCCCTGCACGTGGATGGCGACAGGTTCATCATCCGCAACTGCAATCTCCTGGGCAACCAGGATACTTTGCTTACAGCAGGCGACAGCAGCCGTCAATATTATGCGGACTGCTATATAGAAGGTACTACCGATTTTATTTTCGGACCCGCCACGGCTATATTCCAAAGCTGTGTTATTAAAAGTCTTACTAATTCATACATCACGGCCGCTTCTACTCCCAAATGGAAATCCTTTGGCTATGTATTTTTTGACTGTCATTTAACGGCAAACGGTGAAGCACAGAAAGTTTTTCTTGGCCGGCCATGGCGTGCCTATGCCAGAACAGTTTTCATCCGTTGTGATATGGGAAAACATATCCGGCCGGAAGGATGGGACAACTGGCGCAATCCCGAAAATGAAAAGACCGCTTTTTATGCAGAATACCGTTGCACAGGTGATGGTGCAGCAAGAGATAAACGGGTAAGTTGGAGCCGGGAGTTAACAAAAAAAGAAGCGAAGCAATATACGCTTGAGAAAATATTTGCAGGCTCTACCAAATGGAAGCCTTAGCAGTATACTGAGCTTTTTATTCAGTTATTTTAGCATAATCCTGTTATCCCGCCAGACAGGTAAGGGCATGATGGCTATATTTTCATTTATGCGCATCTTTCTTTCCCCATGAATAATTATCTTACAGCCCTAGTATACCTACATGCCAATGAAACAATCCCGACAATACCTGTTGCCATTTATTCTTGTTTGCAGTTTATTTTTTCTTTGGGCTTTCCTGCACAACATCAACCCGGTATTGATACCACACCTGAGAAAAGCCTGCAGCCTTACAGATACACAGTCGGCCTTTATTGATACCGCAGTGTACCTGGCTTATTTCTCCATGGCCCTGCCTGCGGGATGGTTCATGCATAAATATGGTTATAAAAAAGGCATCCTGTTCGGTCTGTTCCTTTATGGTGCAGGTGCTTTATTGTTTATTCCGGCAGCTACTTCCCGCGAATATTCATTTTTTCTTATTGCTTTGTTTATTTCTGCAGCAGGGGCCACTTTCCTGGAAACAGTGGCCAATCCGTATGTTACCAAACTGGGAGATGAAGGCTCTGCCACACAGCGATTGAATTTTGCGCAATCGTTCAATGGCGCAGGAGCTGTGCTGGCCCCTCTTATTGGCTCGCAGGTAATCCTTTCCGGTATTGAATATTCACAAGAGCAACTGGCCCAGATGAGCCCTGATCAATTGAATGAATACCTTAATGGGGAAGCTGCTACAGTAAAGCTGCCTTATCTTATTATAGGTGTTGTGGTGTTTTTATTGTTGTTGGTTTTCTTTTTCACCAAACTGCCTGAAATAAAAGAGAAAGAAGCTAATGGCTCTGCTAAATTTTCTTTCCGTGTTTTCCGCCACACCCACCTGGCCTGGGCAGTGCTTGCACAATTCTTTTATGTAGGCGCGCAAACCTGCGTGGGGAGTTTCTTTGTACGGTTTTCAAAATATGTGAACAATATCCCTGAACAGAAAGCAGCATTCCTGTATGGATCTGTTGCAATGGTAGGATTTATGCTGGGGCGGTTCTCCGGCACCTTCCTGATGAAATATATAAAACCAGCCCGCCTGCTTCTTATATATTCACTGATCAATATCCTGTTGCTGACAATAGCTATATTCTCGAAAGGAACGATAGCTGTGTACACGCTGATGGCCGTTCCATTCTTTATGTCCATTATGTTCCCCACCATATTTTCAATGGGCATTTCAGGGTTGGGAGAAGAATCAAAGATCGGCTCTTCCTTTATTGTGATGTCTATTGTAGGAGGCGCCATTCTTCCCCTGTTCATGGGCCAGGTATCGGATGCTACAGGCGGAAATATTCAACTGGCTTATTGCATACCCATTATAGGCTTTGCCGTAATTGCTTTATTTGCTTACCGGTTCAGGAATCTTTTTACATCCACGACTGAAACAGCACATTGATATGAAATGAGCCATAAACATTTTGCATGCCGAGGGAAATGATTATTATGGCGAATTCCATGTGGCAAAAAAATAATAAAAATGAACACATGAAAAGATATTGCCTGGCGCTCGATCTTGCAGATGATAAAGAAAAAATAGCCGCTTATGAGCGCTATCATCAGCAGGTGTGGCCTGAGGTCCTTACCAGCATCCGCAAAGCAGGAATAGAACAGATGGAAATTTACCGTTTTGGCAACCGGCTTTTTATGATCATGGAAGTGGCGGATACATTTACCTTTGAACGAAAAACTGCGGATGACCAGTCAAACCCCAAAGTGCAGGAATGGGAAACACTGATGAGCCAATACCAGCAGGTGATACCGGGCAGCAAACCAGGAGAGAAATGGGTGTTGATGAACAAGATCTTTTCATTTGAAACAAGAGATAAAGAGTAAAACAAGTTGATATGTTTAGTTTGAAAGGGAAAACAGCGATCATAACAGGAGGAGGAAGTGGTATAGGCAAAGCCATCTCCCTGCTTTTTGCACAACAGGGGGCTTCTGTTTATATCCTTGATTATGACAAGGGATCAGCTGAGGAAGTGGCCACCGAGGCAAAAAAAGAAGGTGGTCATGCTGTTGCAGTTTCCTGCGATGTAAGTAACCAGCAACAGGTAAAAGAAGTGGTAGGTAATATTGCACAGGAAGCAGGTAGCATTCAATTGCTGGTCAACAATGCAGGCGTTGCACATGTAGGAAATGTGGAAACCACCACAGAAGATGATTTTAACCGTTTATTAGGGGTAAATGTAAAAGGTGTTTACAATTGCCTCCAGGCTGTGATCCCCCATATGAAAAAAACGGGAGGATCGATATTGAATATGGCATCCATTGCTTCTTCGGTAGGATTGCCCGACAGGTTTGCTTATTCCATGACCAAGGGCGCTGTGCTGGGCATGACCCTTTCCACGGCCCGCGATTATATTTCACAGAACATCCGTTGCAATTGCATTTCTCCGGCACGCGTACACACACCTTTTGTGGACGGGTTTATTGCAAAAAATTATCCGGGCAAAGAAAAGGAGATGTTTGAAAAATTATCAAAGACGCAACCGATAGGCCGGATGGCCGAGCCAGCTGAGATCGCTTACCTGGTTTTGTACCTCTGCAGTGATGAAGCGGCTTTTATCACGGGCTGCGACTACCCGATTGATGGAGGATTTATTAAACTGAACAATTAAAATTTATAAATAAGCGAAAATGAAATTGATCCGTTTTGGTGAAAAAGGAAAAGAAAAACCAGGTATAAGTATCAATGATGAACTGTATGATGTATCTGCATTGGTAAAAGATTATGATGAAAGTTTTTTTGCAGGCGGTGGCTTGCAACAGCTTTCCAAAAAAATAAGTGAAGCAGGTACGCTTCCCAAAGTGGCTGCCAATACCCGTTTGGCGTCGCCGGTAGCCAGGCCTTCCAAGATCGTTTGCATTGGTCTTAACTATGCTGACCATGCGAAAGAGACAGGAGCAACGCCTCCTGCGGAACCAGTTATTTTTTTGAAATCAAGCACGGCCATTGCAGGGCCGTATGATTCTATAGTTATCCCCCGTGATTCTGTAAAAACTGATTGGGAAGTGGAACTGGCTGTGGTGATAGGAAAAGAAGCGAGTTATGTGGAAGAAGCGGATGCTATGAATTATGTAGCCGGTTATTGCCTGCACAATGATGTAAGCGAAAGGGAATTTCAACTGGAAAGAGGCGGCACCTGGGATAAAGGAAAAGGTTGCGACACATTTGCACCGATTGGTCCCTGGCTGGTAACTGCCGATGAAATAAAAAATGTAGATAATCTCCGCCTCTGGCTGAAAGTAAATGGCAAAATGATGCAGGATGGAAATACATCCAATTTCATTTTCCGGATACCATTTGTGATCTCTTATGTGAGCCGGTTTATGACATTACTACCCGGTGATATTATTTCTACCGGCACGCCGGCTGGTGTGGGATTAGGGTTCAATCCACCCGTTTATCTCAAACC
>CBHEUU010000410.1:0-4957 GCA_965990355.1 uncultured Chitinophagaceae bacterium | reverse complement strand
GATCACCGAACCTGTTTCTGTTATATTAACCAAACAGTTCTCTAAAGAATAATAAGCACGTCCTGTCCAGATTATATTGATCTGCATACCTGATTAAACTTTGGAGTATTAATATGGATATTTACAGTAAATAACGATAACCTGTTGGGGATCAAAAAAAATGCCTGAACAGGAAAATAATAGACTGGATAATATTTTTTAATATGAATCTTCCGGGACGCAATCATCCAAATATTCCCGAATTCGAAACGGTTTTTTCTTCTTAGGAACAATTTTCCATTTTAATCCGGCCGAATTTTGCGTCCAGAAATCGATTTATGAGAAAAAAATGCAATCTCTTCTTACTGATAGTACTATTTTCCCCATTTATACTCCAGGCCAATACGGGCAAAGCCGAAAATGGCGGCAGCATTGCAGGAACCGTGAAAACCAGTGACGGCCAGTTGGCCGCCGGTGTAGCCATTCATGTTAAGGAAATTTCCAGAACCATCGTGACCAATGAAAGCGGTGAATTCAACCTGAGGAATTTACCTGCCGGCACATATCACCTGGAAGTGGCGATGAAAGCTTATGAGAAGAACGAAACAGCGGTAACTGTAACAGAAGGCGGAACGGCAAAAGTAACGATCGAGCTTTCCTTCACTTCCCAGAAACTGGAAGAAGTGGTGATAACAAGTGGTGGAAACCGTTTCGCCAAAAAGGAAAGTGATGATGTATCCAAAATGCCACTCAGGAATATGGAAAACCCACAGGTGTATACGGTGGTGAGCAAAGAATTGATGAAGGAGCAGATCGTCACCGATTATAATAGTGCTTTTAAAAATGTGCCGGGCGCAGGTATTGCTGAAGTAAGAAATCAGGGACGCACGTCCAATATTTCCCGCGGATTTGCAACACCGCAACTGGTGCGCAATGGAGTGGGTAGCTTCACCTATACAACGGTAGATCCGGCGAACCTCGAACGTATAGAAGTGATCAAAGGGCCATCCGCTACTTTGTTTGGCAGCACCCTTTCTTCTTTCGGTGGATTGTTCAATCGCGTAACTAAAAAACCTTTCGACAGTTTTAAAGGAGAGGTATCTTATTCTGGCGGAAGCTGGGACCTGAACCGCCTTACATTTGATGTGAACACACCTGTGAATGAAGATAAGACAGCCTTACTTCGGGTGAATGGGGCGTTGCATAATGAAAGAAGTTTCCAGGATGCCGGTTTCAACCGCAGTTTCATGATCGCTCCATCTTTTTCTTATGCAGTGAATGACCGGCTGACACTATCGCTGGATGTGGAAATGGCATTCAACAAAGCGACTTCTCCAATGAGGGTGGCGCCATTCTCCGGAGGAACAGCGCATAGTGTGTTGGACCTCGGCATGCCTTATGATCTTTCGTTTGCCAATAATACCATCAACTACAACAGCCAGCAATACAATATATTTGCGCAAGCTAAATACATCCTCTCCAAAAGCTGGACCTCTCAGACAATCATATCCCGTACACGTTCATCTGCCGACGGATATGTAGTAGGCCTTACGTTGCTTACTGACAGCACTATTCGTCAAACGGTGACGCAGCAGGAGTTTCCTTATTATGGCACAGATATCCAGCAGAACTTTATCGGCGATTTTCATATCGGCAACCTTCGGAACAGGGTCGTAGCCGGGCTTGATTTTTACAGCCTGCGCAGTACAAGAAACGATGCTTCTGTTAGCATGCCAGCCTTAAAGTTCAGGAAACCAGGAGCTGCGTATAATAACTTTACAGCAGAAAAGGTTTCACCCCTGTTTGCGAATGCCAACTTCACCAATATTGTAGCGAACAATGAGCAAACTTATAGTGCTTATGTGTCGGATGTGTTAAATATTACAGATCAACTGCTGGCGATGGCCAGTATACGTGTGGACAGGTTTGTGAACAAAGGCGTTTATTATCCAAACCTCGATTCAACAGCAGGTAAATTCAATCAGACAGCATTCTCTCCGAAATTCGGATTGGTATACCAGGTAATAAAAAACAGGATTTCTTTGTTTGGTAACTACATGAATGGCTTCAACAATGCAAGCGGCAGCGATTTTAATGGTAACGTATTTAAACCTAACCAGGCAAATCAGTTGGAAGGAGGAGTGAAAGTTGATTTCAATAAAGTAACTGCAACGATCAGCTATTACGATATCGAAGTATCGAATATCACCCGTGATGATCCTGATCATCCTAATTACAGCATACAGGATGGCACACAGGTGAGCAAAGGATATGAAATGGAACTGATCGCAAACCCGGTGAAAGGATTGAACATTGTGGCCGGGTATACTTATAATGAAAGCAAATACACGAAAAGTAATGCATCAGTGGAAGGACTTCGTCCAACAACAGCTGGTCCTCCCCGTATGGCCAATCTCTGGGTGAGTTACCGCCTCACGGATGGTGCTGCAAAAGGACTTGGTATTGGTGTGGGAGGGATATATGGCAGTGAAAGTTATCAAAGCAATACCAAAGCATTTGTATTCACCATACCATCTTATACTGTAATAGATGCGGCAGTGTTTTATGACAGGGCGAGATACCGTCTGGGTCTGAAAGCTGATAATATTTTCAGTGAGAAGTAGTGGTCTTACCGTTTAGCAGCACAACCGCCTTTGCGCATCACCGGTAATATTACCTTTAAATTTTAACAGGCAAACAGTGTCGCTGCGGAAGATCATAAACACTTTACATCTCTGGCTGGGTTTTATATCCGGTATCATCATTATTGTAGTAGCTGTCACTGGTGGCATGCTGGCATTTGAAGATGAAATAAGGAATATGACCGAGCACGACCTGTTGTATGTTGAGTCGCAGCCGCAGCCACAACAAAGCGTAAAGAATTTACTGGAGGCAGTCCATCAATATAATCCCAAAGCAGTACCTACGCAATTGCGCTACTTCGGAGACAGGGACAAAGCAGTGCAGGTTTATACCAAAGACAAAAAGATATATGCGGTAAATCCTTATACAAATGAAGTGTTGGGTTATCGCGATCAGAACAGCAACTTTATGTTTGTGGTGCTGGCTTTACACAGAACATTATTGCTGGGGCATGTAGGAGAGGAGATCATCTTCTGGAATGCTTGTGTGTTCCTGGCCATACTCCTGTCAGGATTATTTTTATGGTGGCCGCGGAGGAGAAAACAATTGCGCCAGGCTGCTACCATTAAGAAGAATGCATCTTCAAAACGACGTTATTTTGATCTGCATAGTGTGGGCGGTTTTTATGCATTTATTCCATTGATCTTTATTGTGGTCACCGGGATTGATATGGCAGCAGGCGGGTCCAGTGCACCAAAAAAGAAATCGAAGCCTGCTGGTATTACATTCGCTACAAGTAACTATGATAGTGCGCTGCACCAGGCTTATAAAGGTGAACCAATGGAATCAGTGAGGGTGGGCCTTCCGAAAGACAGCAATGATGTGATCACCGTCAGTATCCGATATGCTACAAGCAGCCTGCGCAAGCAAACTAATTTTATATACGATCGCTATTCTGTGCAACCTCTTCAAACAGATCGCTGGCAGGCAAAGGATTTCCGCCAGCGTTTTTTCGGAAGCGATTATGAAATACATACTGGCCGCATACTTGGTTTACCTGGAAAATTGATCATGTTCCTTGCTGCACTGATCACGGCCAGTCTTCCTATTACAGGTTTTCTTATCTGGAGAGGGAAGCGGAAAAGAGTATAGTCTGAATGACTATTATCCATTAAAAAGACACATGCTTCAACAATTAGTTTTCAATTGCTACTAGTTAGTGCAACTATGTGCATAACTCCATTTTAGATAAAATAAGTCTGCAATAAGTTAAAATACGTAAAGAGAGTATGCATTCTTAAAACGTAATTTTAATTAGTCATCTAGACAATTATTAATTGATGTATATATTTCCCAGGAGCACTGCTGACTACCTGAAATATATGCCTCAACTTTTATTAACTACGTAATCAAACTGCTTATGCGACAGCCATTGAAAAGATGGGAGGGCACTTTAATGCCCTGCCTGAACTCCTATTTAAGGAAACTCTCCTTATGTTTTGCCCTGATTTTTTCATTTCTATTACAGGTTAATGCCCAATCAGAACCGGCTCAATTAAAAATTACCGGCCAGGTAAGTTCTGATGATGGAAAACCTATGCAAGGTGTGACTGTGCAGTTGAAAGAAAGCTTTATCAGTACAACCACTAATGCTGAAGGAAGCTTTTCTATAACGGTTCCTGCAAAGCACAGCGGTATTCTGCTCTTTACAAGTGTTGGCTATGCTGATAAAGAAGTCAGTATTAATAGCAGCACATCAGCTTTGAGTATCCGGATGAGTACTGTAGACAAATCTCTGGATGAAGTGATTGTAGTAGGTTATGGAAAACAAAAGAAAGCTACACTTACCGGCTCCGTTACTCAGATCAATACTGATGAAATAAAACAAAGCAGCTCAGTTAACATCTCCAATTCACTGGCCGGACGCATGCCTGGCGTTATAGCCAACAACAGAAGTGGTGAGCCTGGTGCCGATGGCTCCTCCATATTAATAAGAGGTGCAGGGACCACAGGAAATGCCAGTCCATTATATGTTATTGATGGCGTCGCCAACCGGAGCGGCTTTGAAAGGTTGAACCCGAATGATATTGAAAGCATCAGTATACTGAAAGATGCATCTGCTGCTATCTATGGTGCACAAGCTGCGAATGGTGTTATACTCGTTACCACAAAAAGAGGAAAGACTGGTAAGCCTACTATCAATTATGATGCAAATTTTGGTTTATCACAACCGACACGTGTTCCTCAATTGGTGAGCTCATATGAGTATGCACTTTTCAGGAATGAGAAAGATGCTCGTCAGAACGCTGGCTCTCCCACATTTTCTGCAGAACAGATACAGAAATATAAAGATGGTTCTGATCCTCTCAACTATACGAATTCGTATTGGTATGAT
>CBHEUU010000409.1:0-4974 GCA_965990355.1 uncultured Chitinophagaceae bacterium | reverse complement strand
ATAATAGGTAATATTTCCATATAGATTAATATCATTGTTCCGTAAATTAAAATTGGCGCTTTGAGACAGCCTGGTGCGGCGGCCCCGGATGTTTTCCGATACAAGAGCACCATTAAACCCTTTATTTTTAATCTTCTTTAATTTAATATTAATGATGCCTCCATTTCCTGCAGCATCATAACGGGCTGAAGGATTCGGCATAATTTCAACCTTATCTAATTGCCCTGCAGGAATTGACCGGAGGTAACTGGCCAGGTCGCTGCCCTGCAAATTCGTTGGTTTATCATCTATATAAATAGTAACGCTCTGCTTACCATTAAGACTGATAGCATCATTATCCACTCTTACCCCTGGCGAGAGTTCCAGTACTTCCAATGCATTACTTCCGGCATTTGATAACAATGCATCCACGTTTACAATGGTCCGGTCAACTTTTCTTTCTATCAATGCTTTTTTTGAAACAACTTTTACTGTCTCCAATACCTTCGTCGTCCGCCGCAGGCGGACAATAACTGTTGGCACAGATTGGTTTTCCACCACAATCAGTGGCATATTTTGTTGAAGCAGCCCGGCAACTGTTACCTGCACCAGGTATCGTCCCGGCCTCACAATAAAACCAAAATTACCTGACTCATTCGTAAGCGTTGTTTTTACCAGCGATGAATCGGCGGCGCTCAGCAAAGCAACTGTTCCATGGCTTACCACCTCACCTGTTTCGCTGACAACAGATCCCGTTACCTGATGGTCTTGTTGCGCCTGGCTGCTGGCAGCATGCAGCATTGCCACAGTAGTTAAAAACACAATCCAGTAAACCCGCTGAAAGAAAAGAGCTATCATATCCTTATCTTGATTTGCCGACAAATGAACAGCATCCAGTAAATCCGTAGGCAGAATTTAGGCAAACCGCTGCTTTCACACGCCGTACAACCTGTTTGCCACAGACAGTGAATTCCGTTATCACTAATACCGAAAGCTGTGAAAAAAAGGTTGTTTGTCGAAAAAGAACAGCCACTCTGTATTTATTCTTAATTTACAAGCTGCATGATGCGACAGTTTTATATAGCCAATAGCCGGTTATTGACACATATTCTTTTCTGGGCGGGTTACATGCTCACTTATACCGGTGTGCATTTTGATGGTGGAGAAAGTTTTCTGTATTATTTCCTTGAAGAACTACCAGGGCTTCCGGCAGCCATGCTGATCGCTTATGTAAATATGTATGTGCTGTTTCCCAGGTTCTTCAATAAAAAAAAATACCTGTCATATTTCGGCTGGGCTTTAGTATTGTTGTTCGTTGCATCTGTATTAAGCCGGACACTTTCAGAATGGGTGGTGGAACCTGCTTTTTTCCCGCAAGAAACACATCGTGAAAACATTTTTGTATGGTATATGCTGTTCAAGGGAATGCTCTGGTTCCTCAGCCCCGTATTGCTGCTGACACTGGTCATACAGATCTTTAAACAATGGTTTACACAGGAACAGCAACACCAGGAAATAGCCCGCGAAAAACTGAATGCGGAATTAAATTTCCTGAAAGCACAGGTACATCCCCATTTTTTGTTCAATACACTCAACAATCTTTATTCTCTTACACTGCAGGCATCTCCGGCTGCACCACTTACTGTATTGAAGTTATCTGAGCTGATGAGTTATATGCTCTATGATTCACAATCGCCCATGGTGCCATTGAACAAAGAAATAAATCATATACGGAACTATGTTGAGTTGGAAACGATCCGCTATGGCAACCGCCTTGATGTGTCGGTAAACGTTTCCGGTGATATCGCTGGCAAACAGATAGCTCCCTTATTGCTTATTCCATTTGCAGAAAATGCTTTTAAACACGGCATCAGCAATGAAACGGATAATGTGTGGGTAACGATCGATATAAAAGAGAAAGCTGGTTGGTTAAATGTAAAAGTGGAAAACAGCCGTACGGATGATGGGATCACTACAACGGATAAAAACTCCTCGGGCGGCATTGGTTTGCAAAACGTATTACGCCGTCTCAATCTTTTATATCCCGGATCGCACCAGCTGGAATTAAAAAAAGAACCTGACCGTTACATGGTTGATCTGAAAATAAAAATAGCCTGATGAGTGCTGCAAAACATACCATTCAATGCCTGATCGTGGATGATGAACCACTGGCAGCCGACGTGCTCGAAAAATATATCAGCCAGATTGATACACTATCGCTGGCCGGGCGATGCGATAATGCCATAGCCGCTACTGTTTTTCTCCAGCAAAACAAAGTAGACCTGCTGTTCCTCGATATACAGATGCCGAAACTGACAGGTATAGATTTCTTGAAGACATTGCCAACCAGGCCTGCTGTTATTTTCACCACAGCATTCCGGGATTATGCACTCGAAGGGTTTGAACTGAACGTGCTTGACTACCTGCTGAAACCGGTTTCATTTGAACGCTTCCTTGCTGCCATCAATAAATATCACGCTATACAGGAACACAGCAGCACATTATCCCCAGCCATTGAGGGAAAGGATGTCACCGCAACGCCCTTTATTTATCTGAAAGCCGATAAGAAAATGGTAAAAGTATTTTTAAGTGATATCTTATATATAGAAAGCCTCCGGGATTACGTGAAAGTAAAAACACTTCAAAAAGATATTATTACCTATCAGCGGATCACTTACCTGGAAGAAAAACTGCCGGATAATCAATTCCTGCGCATTCACCGGTCCTATATTATCTCGATAGACAAAATAAAATCCTTTGACAGCACGATGATTGAAATCGGGAAGCACGAATTGCCTATCGGCCGGCTGTACAAAACCGCAGTAATGAAAGCACTGGGATATAAAGAATGATTATCCCCGTTCATGCCGCTGACAGCAATCCCGGGGATAACCATTTTATTTTATTTCTTATGCAGAATTCCTTCCTGCGTTGATTATTCCAAATGAACAACGCATCACCAGTTTCTCATACACTTCTTTCATCGGTGCCTGGATCAATTGTTCTTCAAATCCTCTTACTTTGGTTAAAGCATATTGCTGTATGGTAAGTAAAGGCAACACGATCCTTTCCCGCATTTGTATTGACAACTGATCAATCGGGTAATCAGACATCAGCTCAGTATGTCCTGATAATTTCACGAGGTATTGCTTTGTCAGTTCAAATTCATTAAAGATCATCTGCCAAACTTCTCCATACTGTTTGTGCTTGCTTAAATACGCCGTCAGCGGGAAGAAGGATTTCATCATTGCCATCTCGCAGTTATCGATCAGTGTTTTAAAGAACAGGGAGTCCTTGTACAATTTCTGTACAGTGTCCAATCTTCCATTCTCTTCCATCTTCTTCAATGCAGAACCTACTCCATAAAAACCGGTCACATTCTGTTTCAACTGGCTCCATGATCCTGCAAAAGGAATGGCACGCAGATCTTTCAGCGACAGGCCGGAAGCCGCGCCCCGCTTGGCCGGACGGCTGCCGATATTTGTTTCGCTGTAATACCTCAGCGGGCTTGCATGCAAGAGATAATCAGCCAGGTAAGGATGATCACGAAGCGATTTATAGGCTTCATAACCTGCTTCAGACAACTCCTGCATCAGGTTCTCTTCTTTTTCATTCAGAGTAAAATATTTGGTCGGGAACAGGTCGTTGGAAATACCGGCATTCAGCAACTGCTCCACGTTATACTGGGCAGCGTCAATGATACCAAAATTGGAGCTCACTGTTTGCCCCTGCACTGTCAATTGTATTTCCTTATTGGAAATATTCTGACCCATAGACGCATAAAACTTATGCGTTTTACCACCACCTCTTGAGGGAGGACCACCGCGGCCATCAAAGAATATCACATCCACTTTATATTCCCTGGATATAGCTGTCAGTTGTTCTTTTGCTTTATAAATACTCCAGTTGGCCATCAGGTATCCGCCATCCTTGGTGCCATCAGAAAAACCAAGCATTATGGTCTGCCGGTTGTTTCTTCTCTCGAGGTGGGCACGGTAAGCAGGATCTGTATACAGGGTCCTCATGATATCAGCCGCTTCCTGCAGATCGCCGATAGTCTCAAACAACGGAACGATATCAATATTCAT
The DNA here is from genome assembly GCA_965990355.1 of uncultured Chitinophagaceae bacterium. Lineage (GTDB taxonomy): Bacteria > Bacteroidota > Bacteroidia > Chitinophagales > Chitinophagaceae > Terrimonas_A. The sequence goes on along the minus strand of CBHEUU010000409.1, from coordinate 907 downwards.
TTCCTCTTTCTTCCATCCTGCCAGCAGGAACAGGCCATACACTTCCATGGCATTAAGCGCACTGTTGCACTGGCTGATGATATAACGGTTGCAACCTTCAGGTCCGTTGAACTGCTGAATGGCTTTCATCGTTTTGATCGACTTCAATGTGTCCTGGTGAATATTGTCCTGCAACTGCGCAGGTTCTACTGCGGTTTCAATAGAGGCCAGGTACTTTATTTTTTCTTCCTCTGTTAAATTCTTATAACCCGCATCCAGGGCCCCTGCAGAAGATAATGCATCCAGCGCTTTTCCGTGAATGGAGCTTTCCTGGCGGATATCCAGTGATGCAAAATGAAGACCGAACACCTGCACTTTGTTGATCAGGTTGTCTACCATATGCAGGAACAATCCATTATGCTGGTAAATGATAATATCCCTGATCTGCTCCAGTGTTTGTATGATCTCTTTACTGGTAAGCTTTGTTTTTAATCCTGGTATGAATAAGTTGGTATATAATTTATTTTCCAGTTCGGTGAGTATAATATCCACTCCTGCAAAAGTGAGGCGGCGTTTCAATCTGCGCACATCCTGGTAGTAACATTTGATAATACTGCCGCGAAGTGCGTCTGCAACCTGCAAAGTTGTTTCGCTGGTTACAAAAGGATTTCCGTCGCGGTCACCACCAGGCCAGAAGCCCATCCGGATCATAGGATTCTCTTTGCTTACAGCTTCCTGGAACTGGTTCCTGAGTGTAGAAACGATTTTACCCGCAGCAGGATAAAATACATTTTCCAGGTACCAGATCAGGCTCACAGCCTCATCAAAAGGCGTGGGTTTTTGTTTTTTAAAGAAGGGCGTTCTTCCCAACTGCTGCAGGTAGCTGTTGATCAAAATAGAATTATTGTCTGTCAGCGCCCTTGAAAGA
>CBHEUU010000408.1:0-4975 GCA_965990355.1 uncultured Chitinophagaceae bacterium | reverse complement strand
CCAGGTAGCACAACTGGCAGAAAAATATAATATCACTGAATTTTCACTGGAGAATCTCTATATCAACGGATTGATCAGCCAGACTGATCGCGTAAAGATTTTGGGTAATGGCGAACTGACCGGCAAGTACACTTTCAAAGTGAACGCGGTGAGTGAAAAAGCCAAATCCGCTATCGAAGCTGCCGGCGGATCTGTTGAAATTGTTAAGTAAATTTCACTAAATTGTGCCGATACTTTCGCGTAGCGAAGTATTGGCAGAAGCCGAAGCTTTAGCGTAGGTTTCCCGAATGTTCCAGGGCTCGTAAAAATTTTTTAACTCCCGTGAAGAAATTAATTCAAACTCTCAAGAATATCTGGAGTATCGAGGAATTGAGAAGCAAAATACTTTTCACCCTCGTTTTGATCATTATCTACCGCGTAGGTAACCACATCGTACTGCCAGGTATTGACCCTATTATTTTGGAGCGCAATAAAGCTGCAGAAGGAAATGGGATCCTTGACCTGATCAATACATTCGCTGGTGGTGGTTTCTCTACCGCCTCAATCTTTGCATTAGGTATCATGCCTTATATCTCTGCTTCTATCTTTATGCAACTGATGACCGTGCTGATCCCCAAGTTCCAGAAGATGCAGAAAGAAGGCGATAGCGGCCGTAAAAAGATCAACCAGTACACCCGCTATCTTACTGTAGGTGTTACACTGTTGCAGGCCACAGCTTATGTTACTTACCTGAGACAAACTTCAGGTCCTGCAATCATTCAAACCTATCTTCCTTATTTCCTGCTGACAACTGTAGTGATACTTACTGCAGGCACCCTCTTCGTAATGTGGATGGGTGAGAAGATAACTGATAAAGGTTTGGGCAATGGCACTTCACTCATCATCATGGTGGGTATCCTGGCCCGTTTACCTCAGTCCTTCACACAGGAACTGGTGGCTAAATCAACCCGTACAGGTCTGATCCTGATCTTTATCGTGGAAATTGCCATCCTGATCGCAATCATCCTCGGATGTATCATGCTGATCCAGGGGGTAAGAAAAGTACCGGTTAACTATGCCAAGCAAATTGTGGGTAACAGGCAGTTTGGCGGTGCAAGACAATTCCTGCCACTGAAAGTAAACAGCTCCGGTGTAATGCCGATCATCTTTGCTCAGGCGATCATGTTCCTGCCTACCCTGGTAACCCTGGGTGGTAAAGGCGGGCAAAATGAACTGGCCAGGGTATTTACCGATCATACCAATATCTGGTATATGCTGATCTATTCAGTAGTGGTGATCGGGTTTACTTTCCTCTATACAGCTTTGATCTTTAATCCCAAGCAAATTGCCGATAACCTGAAACAGAACAATGGTTTCATTCCTGGTGTAAAACCTGGTCAGCCAACAGCTGATTATATCGGTAATATTATGGACAAGATCACCTTGCCGGGAGCGATCTTGCTGGCACTGGTGGGCATCCTGCCAGGTATAGCACAAACACTGGGTGTAACACAAGGTTTCTCTACCTTCTTTGGCGGTACTTCACTGCTGATCATGGTAGGTGTGATCCTGGATACATTGCAGCAGATCGAAACACAGTTGCTGATGCGTCAATATGATGGCCTCATGAAAAGTGGCCGTATTCAGGGACGCCAGACTACTTCTGCAGTACAATATTGAGAAGAAGAAAGAACGAATACAACCAAAACCTGTCCGCCTTCCGGTGGATGGGTTTTGTGTTTTAAACAGGAATTTCAGTGACAGAAACTGAACAGATTTTTAATAATTTGCAGTATGGTAATTTATAAAACAGATGAGCAGATTGAGCTGATGAGAAAAAGCGCCCTGCTGGTGAGCAAAACGCTTGCTGAAGTGGCAAAAATCCTCAGACCGGGGATTACTTCACTGGAGCTTGATAAAATGATCGGGCAATATATTGCAGACAATAAAGCAATACCTTCTTTTCTGCATTATAACGGCTACCCGTTTAATTCCTGCATTTCAGTGAATGACGTGGTGGTGCATGGTTTTCCCAATAAAAATGAATTGAAAGAAGGCGATATCATTTCTGTGGACATAGGAGTAATATTGAACGGCTGGCATGGTGATCACGCTTACACTTTTGCAATAGGCGATCCGGGCACCGAAGTGATGAAACTGATCCAGGTGACCAAAACGTCTTTATATAAAGGAATTGAAAAAGCTGTTGCAGGCAACCGCATTGGTGATATAGCTTTCGCCATCCAGGAATACACAGAAAAGAAACACGGTTATGGTGTGGTAAGGGAACTGGTAGGGCACGGACTGGGAAGAAGCTTGCATGAAGATCCACAGGTACCCAACTACGGTAAGAAAGGCAATGGGGCCAAACTGAAAGAAGGAATGGTGCTGGCGATAGAACCGATGATCAACCTGGGAACAAAAGACGTGTTTACGGAAAGCGATGGCTGGACGATCAGAACACGTGACGGAAAACCAGCTGTGCATTTTGAGCACGATGTGGCTGTCCGTAAGAACAAGGCAGATATCCTTTCGGATTACAGCATTATTGAAAAAGAAGAAAAACTAAACCCGAACCTGTTCACCTACGCACATCAAATAGTTGAACCCCTCACCTAGTTGAACCCCTCACCTGAGGGGTTTATTTTTGCAGTATGCCCGGAAAAAAATTAATCGTGATCGGTGGCGGCGCTGCCGGTTTTTTTTGTGCAGTGAATGCCGCACGCCTTAACCCTTCTTTGCAGGTGGTGATCGTGGAGAAAAGCAGCAAGTTATTATCCAAAGTAAAAGTGAGTGGAGGCGGAAGATGCAATGTAACACATGCCTGTTTTGAAATTAGCGAAATGGTAAAAAAGTATCCGCGGGGCGGCAATTTTGTGAAGAAGACATTCCATCATTTTTTTACTACAGATACCATTCAATGGTTCAGCGAAAGAGGAGTTACTTTAAAAGCAGAACCGGATGGACGTATGTTTCCCACAACAGATTCTTCTCAAACCATCATTGAGTGCTTATTGAAAGAAGCGAGCAGGTATGGTGTTGAGATCCTGATGAATAAAGAAATAAAAACGCTTAACTATAGTGACGATAGCTGGAAGCTGCAAACTGCCAACGGCCAGGAATTGAAAGCGGATTATGTGTGTATTGCTTCCGGCGGTTATCCAAAAGCAATTATGTTCGACTGGTTGAAAGAACTGGGACATACTATCAGTGAACCTGTTCCTTCTTTATTCACGTTTAATATGCCAGCCCATCCTATTACCAAACTGATGGGAGTAAGCGTGGAAAATGCAAGAGTAAAAATAAATGGTAGCAAGTTGGAGCAGGAGGGGCCTTTGCTGATCACACATTGGGGATTGAGCGGACCCGCTGTATTGAAGTTAAGCGCCTGGGGCGCCCGTGAACTGGCTGCGGCCAACTGGCAGTTTTCCATCAGCATTAACTGGTTGCCTGAATACAATGAGCATACATTGCGTGAACGTATGCAGGAGATCCGTTTTGCAATGGCTTCGCAAAAGCTGACCAGCAAAAATCCGTTTGGTTTTCCTAACCGGCTTTGGGAGTTTATGCTGGACCAGGCAGGAGTAAAACCTGAAATGCGCTGGGCTGATATGCCGGCAAAAGTGCAGGCGCTATTGGTGCGTTTGCTTGTTGCAGGGGAGTTTACTATAAAGGGTAAAACAACATTCAAAGAAGAATTTGTGACAGCGGGAGGAATTACACTTTCAGAAATTGACCCCAATACAATGATGAGCCGTAAAGCAGCAGGGCTTTTCTTCGCGGGTGAGATAATGGATGTGGATGGTGTGACAGGCGGGTTTAATTTCCAGCATGCGTGGACGAGTGGCTTTATTGCGGCGCAGAAGATTGCTGATTTTCCTACTGGTTAAGGAAGCATGATAAGCCTGCCGGAGCTGAAATAATCCTGCCGTATTATATTGGGGTTCCCCTTGCAATACACGTTTCCTTTATACCGGATGGTAGCATCAAGTTCGTCGGATACCTGTATGTAAGTGTCGGCTAATCCGCTATAAATAATATACATCCTCTTAGCTTGCAGATCACTTAAATTAAGTACACCCCTCGCATTTGTATAAGTTGAACAATGCTCTGAGTATCCATGGAGGATCATTGTTGCGTTTTCTTTAAGGATAATAACGCCAAGATCTGGTATATTCACTTTTAATTCTATAATACCTGCACCTGTTTCGCTGTTGATCCAAAATGAACCAAGCCTTAAAGTGTCTTCATTTGTAACATTTCCGCTGCCTTTATATTCGAAGTTTGAAATGTTTTTGAAGTACAATTTTATTTTAATTTTTTCATCCGGATTCCGGAGCCAGCGGCATTCTGTCTGATTGGTTATTGCCAGCACATCATTTGCGATATTGGTCTGAATGTTTGGAAGTATGTGTTGAGGGGCAGTTATTTCTACTTTTTCAGCATCCCCCTGGATCAATACCAGGTCAATATTATCATCGAGCTCAATCTTTGAAAATGACGGAAGAATTCTTTCCTGTGTGGTTAATGGCCCGGCGCTTTCGACGCAGCCTGGTTTCTGACAACCGCATAGTATTACGACAGCGATGATCAATATAGATAAAAACAATATCCTTCTCATACGTCTAAAAATTGTAACCGATCCCTGTATGTATAAAATCGGCCTGACCAGAATGTGATTTTAATAAAATTTGTGCAGACAGATGCCTGGTAGCTCTATACCTGATGCCATATTGTTGAAAAAATCCTGAGCCAGAACTATTATAAATATAGGGGCCGATATTTACAGGTATTGACAGCTTACCAAGAAAATGCTCATAAGACAAATAGATGCCCGCCTGGAATTTATTATAAGTCGGATTTTCAGGTCTGTCTTCCATGATATATCTTCTCAATGTCCGGTTATAAAGTAACAATACACCTGCGCCTAAAGAATAGTTTCTCCTTATTCGTTTGGAAGCTTCCAGTTGCATGGCATTTATCAGGTAATAACTTC
>CBHEUU010000407.1:0-4995 GCA_965990355.1 uncultured Chitinophagaceae bacterium | reverse complement strand
TAGAGAAACAATTGCTTAACCCCGGCGGATGGTTTGTGCTGGAACATACGCCTCGTAATGACTATAAAACTTTCCCGTTGTACAAGATGGAAAAGAATTACGGGACAACGATATTTTCGTTTTTTGTGAACGAGTGAGTGGTACACCAACAACCAACTACATCATGCTGAAAAAGGATGCCCGCAAATTATACCGTCAAAAAAGAATGGACCTTTCCATTCAGGAAATGTCCCGGCTGGACGATCTCTTGTTGATACAATTCCAATCTGCAGGTATTCCATTTATCAATTCCCTGCTTTCTTACTGGCCAATTGAAGAGAACAATGAACCGGATACTCATTTATTCACTGAATACCTCAAATTCCGCAACCCTGAATTAAAAGTATGTTATCCTGTATCTGATTTTTCCACGCTTACGATGCAGGCTGTTGTCACCGACATTGATACGCCCTTTCTCAAAACAGAACTGAACATTCATGAACCGGACAGCAAGGATATTTTGCTGCCTGAACATATTGACCTCGTATTTGTTCCTTTATTAGCCTTCGATGAGCACGGTTACCGGGTAGGGTACGGAAAAGGTTTTTATGATAAATACCTGGCCAGCTGCAGGCCAGACTGCATTAAAGCGGGGTTCAGTTATTTCGAGCCTTTTGATAAACTGGATGACCGCCATGAATTTGACATATCTTTAGATATTGTTATCACACCGCATAGCACTTATGTTTTCTGATTTCTTTTTAAAATCATTCCGGATACTGCTTTTACCGTTTGCGTTATTGTACTGGCTGGCTATTGCTGTGCGTAATTGGTTATACGATAAAAATATTTCCCGTACTTCTTCTTTTGGATTGCCGTTGATCTGCGTTGGCAACCTTTCTGTAGGTGGCACAGGCAAATCACCAATGGTGGAATATCTGGTAAGATTATTGAAGAATGAATTTAAGGTAGCCACACTCAGCAGGGGATATAAGCGGAAAACAAAAGGGTATGCACTGGCCGGGCCTGCTACCACTGCTTTGGAGATAGGAGATGAACCGATGCAGTTTCATTTAAAATTCCCCGGTGTGCCGGTAGCAGTAGGTGAGGAGCGGATGGTGGCTATCCCTCAATTATTGCATGATAAACCGGGTACGGAAGTGATTATCCTGGACGATGCTTTCCAGCACCGGAGCGTGAAAGCGGGGATGAACATATTGCTGACAGATTATAATAACCTGTTCACCCGCGATTTTTATCTGCCAACTGGCGACCTGCGGGACCTTAAATCAAGCTATAAGCGGGCACAGATCATTGTCGTTACCAAATGTAATCCTTCCATAACAGCGGAAGAAAAGCAAAAGATCATTAAAGAGATCAATCCTCAGCAGGGACAGCAGGTATTTTTTACGTCCATTGAATACGGGGAAGTGTATCATATTCTGGACAAGAAGGCGACCAGTCTTTCCGAAAATACAGAAGTGCTGCTGGTGTCGGGCATTGCCAACCCGCGTCCACTGGAGAATTTGCTGGAAAAATACTGCAAGTCCTACCATGTCATGCCATATTCGGATCATCATATTTTCACTATAGATGACCTGAAGGATATCCGCAAAAAGTTCAGCAACCTGGAAGCGGAAAATAAAATTATTCTCACAACGGAGAAAGATGCCGTCCGTTTAGTTAAATTCAATACTGAAATCGCCGACTGGCCGATCTATGTCATTCCTGTCCGGCATCATTTTTTATTTGGAGAAGGAGAGATATTCAACCAGTCGGTTGTAAATTATATCCGGGCTTTTCAGAAGTCAGGAAAAAAATAAAATATGGGTAGAAAAAATACGACCAAGAAAAAACATAAAAACAATAGTTCAGCAGGTAAAACCTTTAAAGGCGTTTTGGATATTACACGTTCAGGAATGGGTTTTGTGATCGTGCCTGATATGGAAACAGATATACTGATACGCCCCAATGATTTTAATACAGCCATGCATGGCGACACAGTAATCGTGCGGGTACATGCCGGCGGTGGACGCAGGTTGCAGGGAGAAGTGATTGACGTGCTGGAACGGAAACGCAAAGAGTTCATCGGCCAGTTGCAGATGAATGAAACCTTTGCTTTTTTCGTTGCAGAATCGGAAAAGCCAATGCCTGATTTCTTTATCCCTTTGTCCAATCTCAACAAAGCAAAAGACAAGGACCGTGTGCTGGCGCGACTGCTAAAATGGGAAAAGGGTGATAAACGGCCTGTGGGTGAAGTAGTGAGCGTGCTGGACGCAGAGAACAACAACGATGTGGCCATGAAAGAGATCCTGCTGGAAAACGGCTTCCCGCTTGAGTTTCCCGATGATGCGCTGGAAGTGGCTGCTCGCATACCGGATGCAATTCCTTCCGAAGAGATCAAAAAAAGAAAAGATGTAAGGGAAATACTGACATTCACTATTGACCCGGTAGATGCAAAAGATTTTGACGATGCTCTTTCATTTCGCGTATTAAAAAATGGATTGTATGAAATAGGCGTGCATATTGCCGATGTAAGCCACTATGTGGAATCAGATACTCCATTGGATAAGTTTGCTTACCAGAAAGCCACTTCGGTGTATTTGCCAGACAGGGTGAATCCCATGCTGCCGGAACATATCTCCAATGTGCTTTGCTCGCTTCGCCCCAACGAAGACAAACTCACTTTCTCTGCCATCTTCCAGATCAATAGCAAAGCAGAAGTGAAAGATTACTGGTTGGGAAGAACAGTTATTCATTCAGACAGGCGGTATACATATGAAGAAGCGCAGGACATAATAGAAACCAAAGCAGGTGATCATGCAGAAGTGATCCTCGTGCTGAATGATCTTGCACAGAAAATGCGGAAGAAAAGGTTCAATAAAGGAGCCATCAATTTTTCTTCGCAGGAAGTGCGGTTCAAACTGGATGAAAAAGGTGATCCTATCGGCATCGTTGTAAAGGAAAGCAAGGAGTCACATCAGCTTATTGAAGAGTTCATGTTGCTGGCAAACCGTTATGTAGCAGAAAATATTTCCAAAATAAAAGTGAAGGGAAAGCCATTGCCATTTCCTTATCGCATACACGATACACCCGACCAGGAAAAGCTTCTGCCATTTATCGCATTTGCCAATAAATTTGGTCATAAGTTCGATGCCTCTTCACCGGAAGCGATCGCTGTATCTTTCAACCAGCTTTTAAAAGATGCACATGGCAAACCGGAGCAGCACGTGCTGGAACAATTGGGCATACGTACCATGGCCAAGGCAAAATATACGACGGAGAATGTAGGACATTACGGACTTGGTTTTGAACATTATTGCCATTTCACTTCTCCAATCCGGCGTTATCCTGATATTATGGTGCACCGGATACTACAGGAAACCCTGGACAGCCATCTCAATCCCGATAAAAAACTGGAAGATAAATGCAAGCATTGCAGCGAACGGGAAAGGGCAGCCATGGAAGCAGAAAGGGCCTCCAATAAATACAAACAGGTGCAGTACATGAAAAATCATGTGGGTGAAGATTTTGATGGTGTGATCAGTGGTGTGGCCAGCTTTGGCTTCTGGGTGGAAACGGTTGACACAAAATGTGAGGGGCTGGTAAGTGTGAACAACCTGCTGGAGTATGATGAATTCAGGCACCAGGAAAGTGATTATGCGCTGGTAGGCATGCGCAGTGGCAAAAAGTTCAGAATGGGTGATAAGGTCCGCATAAAGGTTGTTGCCGCCAATCTTCTTAAACGCCAATTGGATTATGATTGGGTGATGACAGAAGAGGAAGAAAATCCCAAACCAAAAGGAAGGAAAAAGAAATAGTTTTGAAGTTTGCCGTTCCGGTTACTTTAATCCATACGCTATCTTCGCACTATGCAGTCGTTTGAACAATTGTCCCGGCAGTTTGCCCTGTATTTTGAGCAGCCTCATTTTCCTGAATCACCGGCTACATTGTATGGCCCCAATCTTTATTTCCTGCAAATGGGAGGTAAGCGAGTGCGTCCGGTACTTTGCCTGATGGGCAATGAATTGTTTGATGATATCGGTGGTGATGCCTGGAACGCGGCCACAGCCGTGGAATTGTTCCATAACTTCACCCTGATTCATGATGATATTATGGATAAAGCCCCGCTTCGCAGAGGCTTTCAAACAGTACATACAAAATATGGGGAGAGCACGGCCATCCTTTCAGGTGATGTGATGCTGGTAGCTGCTTATGAGCAGATCAATAAAATACAGACTTCTTTTCTTCCCCAGATATTGCAATTGTTCAATACCACAGCGCGTGAAGTATGTGAAGGCCAGCAATTGGATATGGATTTTGAAAAACAGGAAAAAGTTGGGCTTGACGCTTATCTCCGGATGATCGAACTAAAGACCTCGGTATTGCTGGCAGCAAGCCTGAAAATGGGAGCCATATTGGGTGGCGCCGGTGAACGTAACCAAAACCTGATCTATGAATTTGGTAAAAAACTGGGGTTGGCTTTTCAGGTGCAGGATGATTACCTGGACGCATTTGGAGATCCTGCAAAATTTGGAAAACAGGTAGGAGGGGATATCCTTGCCAATAAAAAAACATTCCTGCTTATCCATGCGCTTGAAACAGCTTCAGGCAGTCAGTTGACACAACTGGAAGGGCTTCTGCAAAGCAATGAGCCGGATAAGGTAGAAAAAGTACTGCAGCTTTTCCGCGATTGCAAAGTGGATGACTGGGCATTGGAACTAAAAAATAAATTCCTGGATGAAGCCTTTGCTCATCTGGAAGATATTGCTGTTGTGTCAAAACGTAAAGAGCCATTAAAAGAATTGGCGCAGTTCCTTGTACAAAGGCAATACTAAAAACAGCCCGCATCCTGCAAATTTGTTTCTTTTCACATCAGTTTTTTACCTATTTTGAACCCTTCAAAACTACTCGCGAATGGCTAACTCCTTGTTCCGTAAAAAAAAGATTGAATCAATAATTGCAGAAGGCGGAGATGACACACATGGAGGGGGGGGATTGAAAAGGGTACTGACA
>CBHEUU010000406.1:0-4999 GCA_965990355.1 uncultured Chitinophagaceae bacterium | reverse complement strand
TAATGTCCTCCCCATAAATATCAGCATCCCCAATAATCTGCAATTGAGCCGACTCTTTCCCTGTTTTTTCCAGTTCAATAACGGCTATATCCTGGTTCTCTTTTTCCGATACCGGCACCTGCAGCACAAATACATGTACTCCGTTTTCGGTTTTATCAATGACTTTGATATAGTCAGTCTCTCCATCTCCATTCAAATCAAGATTATTAACATGACTGCCTTCTGCATTCAGCAGCTTTTCAAAATCTTCCGGAGATGTTGACTTTTTGAATAATTCCAAGGCTCCCTGCAGGCTGAAATCATCTCCCGGAAGGCCGGTAGAATCCTCTGCCACTGCAGATTGCGCTTGTGAAAAAGATACTGCTGCCAGCAGGCTCAACAGTGTAAAAGAGATCAGTCGGAGTAGTTTCATAAAACGAATTTAATACCTCTGAGACCGGGAAGAACCTGTAAAGTTTAATGGGAAACCCTAATTCCGGATTTATTGCTCTTCGCTGAAATACACTTTATAATAATACATCTTCACCGTTTCATCAAATCCCTTCTCAATAAGATCGCGGTTGCCATGAATATAAATGTGAAAGTTCTTATCGAGCTTTAATACGCTTTTATAAGTTCTGGCCTGTTTTTTAACGGCTGCACCGGAAATGGAAAAAGAATCGCCTATCTCATTGCCCGATTCCTGCTCATAATGCCTTTTATAATCCTTCCATTCCTGGATGGCAACAGGATTATCCAGTACCACATTGGAAAATTCATCCAGGTTGAACTGCTCATTTTCCTTGAAATAACGGATTGACCGGTTCAGCAGGTCAATTTTATCCGGCTTGGACACTTCCAGCTTCTCATCTATTTTCTCCGTAATAAAATTTTTGTAGACGCTCAGTATGTTGTGCGTTTGATTATACTCATCATTACGTATCTGCAGTTTCAGAAAATCATCCATCCAGTACACTGCTTCTCCGGATTTATTGGTATTATCAATCACTGCTACCTTATATCCCAGTTCAGGTTCTGTATTGAATATTAAACAACCTTTATCCAGTTTTTTGATATTGATCGCTTCGTCTTCATAAGAAAGACCGAATGCACCTGCAGAAGGTGTCACTTTTAAATACGTTTCCTTGTTTTCAGATTTGAACAAACCAACCGCATCCGTCAGCATTCCTTCTACCTGGATATTGTGGAAACAGGCCACATAAAACTCACCGGGTTTAATATTCGGGTGATCAGCTATATCATATAATTGTTTCGCCAGTTGACGGCTGCTTTCGTGGAAAGAGGCGGGATCTTCAAATATCGTTTTGCAGTAATGATATACTTCGTTCAGTCCCAGATCGCCTGTTGGATGAGTAAGCCTGTAGATCTCCTGCACTTTTTCAAATGCCCCTGCAAAATACTGGCGGAGGATACCTCCCAGCGTTTCATCTTCAAGCGTATAAGGCTGTTCTGAAAGGGCTAATGGTTCTGATGCCGCTTTATTGCCAACTTTATGAATAGATAGATGCTGCAGCGATGCTTCTGTTGAAAAGATCATACTTCTTTTTTTACCCGGCCGCAAATATCAGGGATTTTTTTGCGGCGGGGTAAAGTAAGTATGCTTAGTTGTCCCCACCGATCCTCTTCTGTTCATCTGTCGCACCACCTGTTTGACGGCGTTGCTGCACAGACTGTCCTTTGCTGAAGCGGTAAGTGAAAGTGAGACCTACACGGCGGTTGTCCCAGTAGTTGAGCACTCTCATATCAATATTGCTGTGATTGATGCCCACGTCTGCTTTCTGCATACGGAAGGGATCCTGAACGCTTAACCGGAGGGTGCCTTTATTTTTCAATACCTGTTTGCTGAAACCGAAGTTGAGTACATACATCTGTTCGAGAACGAACATACTTGTTATTAAAGATTTGCTTTGATACCAGCCGCTGAATTCCGCTCCCCAGGTTTTGGCGAACTTGAACTGGTTGTTGAAATTGCCGGTGAACGTATTAAAGTTCGTTTTCAAAAACACGCCATTTACCAGTCCTTTGTACATATTGTTGTATCCGCCGGCATACAGGCTCACAGTCCACCATTTAGTCAGCGGAGCATTATAGCTCACAGCGATCCCTATATTACGGCTTGATGCCACATTCTCTTTTGTCTGGTATGTTACCTTCGTATCATCATTCTGTTTCAATATATCATTGATGATATCTGTTGTATAAGAATAGTTGAGCGTGGTGCTGAGTTTACCGTCATAAATATGGCTTAGTTCAATCTTGTTGGTAAACTGTGGTGTCAGGTATGGATTACCCTGGTTATAGGTATAAAGATCCAGGAACCGTTGGAAAGGATTCATGTCCTGGTAATTGGGCCGCTCAATCCTGCGGCCATAGTTCAGCCCAAACTGGTTTTTATCATTCATCGAGTAGCTGATATATGCAGTAGGGAATAGCTGGAAATAATCTCTTGAAACGCTTTTGTTGAACAGCACCTGCTTTCCTTTTGAATGCGTGTGCTCACCACGCAATCCTGTTTGAAAACCCCATTTCCTGATCTGCTTGCTGAAGTTGATATACACAGCACTGACCTGTTCATCATACGCAAAATGGTCTTTCCTTACATCGTCCACCCATTTGCCTTGTGTTTCATCCCAGGTCTCGTAAGGAGCATTATTATCAGTTTTTACCAAACTTGTTTTTACACCTGTTTCAAATTTGGCATCTTTCCCCAGGGGATGTGTATAATCCACTTTTGCTGTGTAGATATCAATAGTGGTAGGAAGAATAGCGCGCAACAGGTATTGGGAAACAGGGTCGGTAGGATAGATCACCCGGTTATCTGTATACTGGTTCAACTTTAAATCATACCGGATATAATCGAGATCGGCACTCAGTTCCCTGCCGTTGGCATTGAGCTGACGGCGGAAGTTAACGTTAGCACTGAAACTCTTCCAGGTCCTGCGGGTGAGATTGTCAGCAGCAATACTCGAATCAATCGTATTACTTCCCAGTTTATAAAAATCACCATAGCTGGTATTGATTCCATTATTGCGGTTAGATACGCCATTTACTGTAAAGCCAAGATTTGTTTTGGCATCCATTGCATAATCCATTCCCAGCCGCAGATTAAAATTATTACTGGTATTTTTTTGCCAGCCTTCCTGCGCAAATACTGATGCAGGATTGGTGTTATGGAATTTACGGTCAAGTATCTGCCTGCTGTCGTTCTGCCAGAATGTATAGCCACCATTGGAAAAGAAATTGACCTTTCCCTTACGGTAATTAAAGCTGAAACTATTAGGGAATTTTGGATAATTGCCCTGTAAATAAGAAACACTCACGCTTCCGTTCATCCCCATTGTTTTGCTCTTTTTTGTTTTCAGGTTGATGATACCTGAGTTGCCGGCCGCATCATATTTTGCAGAAGGCTGTGTCATGATCTCTATCTGGTCAAGCTGGTTGGCCGGCATGCTTTTTAAAAGATTCGCCAGGTCCTCTCCGCTGAGATAAGTTTGTTTTCCATCCAGGTACACTGTCACGCCCTGTTTTCCTTTAAGACTGATATTTCCATCACGGTCAACCGAAACGCCGGGAGATTTTTCCAGCACTTCCAATACGTTGTTGGCAGCATTGGAAGGAGAAGCATCCACATTCACTATCATTTTATCAAGCCTTGCTTCCACCATCGGTCTTTTTGCCTGCACAGTTACTCCGCCAAGCGATTTCGCTTCAGGTTGCAGGGTGATCAGCGGCAGCTCTTTGCTGCTTTGCAGGCTTACCTGCTCTGAATATTGATTACCGTACCCGACGAAGCTGGCCATAATGCGGTAAGCGCCGGCAGGCACACCATGAAATTCATAATGCCCCGCTGCATCGGTCAGTGACAGTTTTACCAGCGAAGAATCTGCAGCTTTCAACAGGGAAACTGTTACAGCTGCAAGCGGTTTATCACTATCCCTGACAATACCTTTTAAAGAGAGGGAATCCTGCGCTATTGCCTGGTACAAACTGAATGAGCAAAGGAGAAGGGTAAAAATCTTTTTCATAAGGCCACAAATATTGCACGGAGACCTTGATTTCCACTGTCAATTGTGATGAGCTGTTATTTAAAGGAGATAAATGGTACGGAATCCTTCGTAGTTCACATGGGTGCCCCTTTGTGTCGAATAACGACTACAAATTCCTGCTCCTTTTCAATGACAGCAGAATAAGAACCTGCTCTATTTTTTTCGGTCTTCGGGCTTCGTTCCTTTGTGTCATAATCAATAACCAATCCCATGAGACAGTTAAAAATTTCCGCATCCATTACCAGCAGGGAATATTTAAGTGTGAATAAGTACCTGCAGGAAATTAACAAAATGGAACTCATTTCAGGAGATGAAGAGTTCCGCCTGGCCGGCCTGATTGCCAAAGGAGATAAAAGGGCAAAGGAAGAACTGATCAAAGCCAACCTGCGATTTGTAGTATCCGTAGCCAAACAATTCCAGGGACAGGGTCTTTCACTTCCCGACCTGATCAATGAAGGCAATATCGGCCTGGTAAGGGCAGCAGAACGTTTTGACGCCACCCGGGGATTCAAATTTGTATCCTTTGCCGTATGGCATGTTCGCCAGCAGATGCTGCAGGCGATCAATGAACAGGCCCGCCTGGTACGCCTGCCACAGAATAAAAACGTGATGACGCGGAGCATCCGCACCGCACAGAACAAACTGGAGCAGGAACTGGGCCGCAGCGCATCTACCGAAGAAATTGCCGACCACCTCGGAATTGACACCACTGAAGTAGATGAAGCCATGGGCTGGCACAATGAGCACGTTAGTTTAGACGCCCCTTTTACAAGCGACAGCGAAGACAGTTTACTCGACACCACCGCCAATGAAAATGCTGATCTGTCTGACAAAAAAATCGACCATTGCGAATCACTGAGCAAAGAGCTCCGCCGCTCTATGCAAACGTTGGACAAAAGACAGCAACAAATGCTTTGCTATTTCTTCGGCATCGGGATCGACCACCCCTTGAG
>CBHEUU010000405.1:0-5003 GCA_965990355.1 uncultured Chitinophagaceae bacterium | reverse complement strand
CTCAAACTCATGATAAGTCTATTTGCAGTTCAGCTTTAAATGTATGATTTTTTATACCGGTTTTTAACAAATGCTTTCCGGGATACAAGAGGTCTAACCTCCTTTGCAGGTTGCTTAAACCAATACCCCTCTCCTTTTCATTCTCTTTCTCAAAAGAATTTTCACAGCTGAAAAAAAGTTCTTTACCGGTTGTTTTCAAATGCAAATGAAGAAACGCGCTTTCCTCGGCAGGCTCTATTCCATGCTTAAATGCATTTTCCACAAAAACGATCAGCAACAAAGGAGCAATATCCTGCTGCTCATCTTCTATCTCCTTTTTAAATGAAAGATCTAATGGTTTTCTCAGCCGCATTTGCTGAAGTTCCATAAAATCCTCAATATATTTCAGCTCATCGCTGAGTTTCACTTTCTCTTCCTTTCCTTTATAGATCACATAGCGCATCAGTTCCGACAATTGCAAAATGCTGTCGGGCGTTTTATGCGATTGCTGTAAACTCAGCGCATAAAGATTATTCAGTGTATTGAACAAAAAATGCGGGTTCACCTGTTGTTTCAATAAATCAAGCTCTGCCTGTGCTTTTTCTTTTTCCAGCGATACGATCTGGCTGTTTTGTTTTGTCCATTGCTGTGACAATAACACAGGAAGGCTCAATAGCATAATTCCTATAGCGGCTACAGCATTCTCCCCTACAAAAGGATTGGCATGAAAGATCTGGCCCAATAAATTTTTGATAGGCAACCATACTAATATTTGTGCCACCACCGGATATAAAAAAGCTACGATCGTAAGCATGCTCAGTATATAAACAATCAGTCCATATTGCTTCAATACTTTTGAGACACGAAAGCGGCTATTGATCAGACAAAATAAATAGCCGGATAAATACATAACCAGGAACTGTACTGTAAGACTGATAACAGTCCCGAAATGCTCAAAGATCTTTGAAGGAATAATACGGAAAGCGATCAGCAGGTGCCCATCGCGATGATATAAAGGATTGTCCATACTGGAAGCTGCCATTAACGACAACCCCACAGATATCACGACGATGCTGATCAATATGGCCTTCTCCAACCCGAATCCCTGCATCCACTTTGTTTTGACAATCTTCCTGCGGTAATAGGTGTTGACTACCAAAAGCAATTCAAGCAGAATGATCCAGGTGGTGCAGGCAATAAATAACCAGGACGGGTAGCCTGCCGGTTCAGCCTCCGAAGAGAAATAAGTAATCAATGGCAGCAATACGCCAAAAAACAGCAACCAGCAAAGCAGGTATTGTCTATTCGTCAGCACCTGCTTTATCTTTTCCCTGAACCCGGCGAAGCTGATCACCGGCACAAACACTATTCCCAGCACAGCTGCTGTTTTTACAAAAAACAACCAGCTATCCGAAGGCTCCTGCACTGTGTGTTGTATAGAAGCCCAAACCCACAGCCCGGCATAAAACCAGCTTTCCCGCTGCCGCATCAGTTTATCAAATAACCTGTTCATGAATGGTGAAACAAATAGTTAAAAAAATAGCATCCAACCGGATTCTTCAAAAAATAATGACGAACGTACTGATTTTAATGATGTAGGTAAATGGAATACTGACTGGAGTAAAAACATCCGTTGATCACGATTTCCGTTTCCTTTCTCATTAATAATTTATATGCCTGTTGTGCACATCTATTTTGCACCCGAAAATTAAATAATGTATGCACACACTGGAAATTAAAAACCTCTGTAAGAGCTATAAGAACGGCGTTAAAGCCCTCGATAATGTAACCCTAACTATATCCAATGGCATGTTTGGATTGCTTGGGCCAAATGGCGCTGGTAAATCTTCCTTAATGCGCACGCTTGCCACATTGCAGCAGCCTGATAGCGGGCAGGTGCTTTTTTCAGGAATGGATATTCTCCGGCATCCGCAGCAATTGCGGGGTCAACTGGGTTACCTGCCGCAGGATTTTGGCGTTTATCCAAAAATATCCGCCGCGCAACTGCTCGATCACTTAGCCATACTGAAAGGAATATTGAATAAAAAAGAAAGAAAGGAACAGGTGACGGCCCTACTGCAACAAACCAATCTATATGCAGACCGCAAAAGGGCGGTAAGTACATTTTCCGGTGGTATGCGTCAGCGGTTCGGCATTGCACAGGCTTTGCTCGGCAATCCAAAACTGATCATCGTGGATGAACCTACGGCTGGTCTCGATCCGTTGGAACGTAACCGCTTTCATGATCTGCTGAGTGAGATCGGTGAAAACGTAGTGGTATTGCTTTCCACCCATATCGTGGAAGACGTGCATGATCTCTGCCCTGAAATGGCGGTGATGGCTTCAGGCAAAGTGATCCTCCAGGGCAAGCCAGCCTCACTTACAGAAAAACTGAAAGGCATGGTTTGGCGAAAAACCATTTCCCGCAATGAGCTGGCACAGCATCAAGCTGAATTTGATGTTATATCCACCCGGCTTATTGGTGGGAAAATACAATTGCATGTACTGTCTTCAATAAACCCCGGCGCCGGATTTGAACAATTCTATCCCGAGCTGGAAGATGTATACTTCTCTGCTCTATTCGGAAACCAGGCTTCCGGGAAAGGAGGTGCTGTATGTTAAGTCACCTGCTGCGGTTTGAACTGAAATATCATTTCAAACAAATAACTTTTAAGATTGCCGCCCTCATCTTTTTCCTGCTTGGAATAGCGGCCATGCAAGGCGGATTTGGAGGTGAGGTTTACAAGAACGGACCATATGCCATTACCAATATAATTGGTCTGCTCTCGCTCTGTTCCATTTTTGCCGGCACTTTGTTTTGTGCCAGCGTGGTGTTAAGGGACCCCACTTATAAAATGGATGCTATCGTATTTGCTACTTCAGTAAAACGTCTCCCTTATTTTATCACCAGGTTATCCGGACTGTTCATTGCTGTATTCCTTATGCTTTGCTGCGCTGCAGCCGGAATGCTTGCCGGCACTTTCCTGGTCCCCACAGAAGAATTGGGTGCTTTCAATATTTTCTATTTTATTCAACCTCTGCTGACTTTCGGATTTCCTAATGTGCTGCTATGTTGCTCACTGATCTTTTGTGTTGGATTACTTACGGGAAATGTGCGGGCCGTATATGCTGCTGGTGTATTACTGTATGTACTCTATTGGGTTGGTTCAATCCTCGGCAATTCTCCGTTGCTCGCCACATCCTCACCCAGTCCGGATGGACCAGGCGCTTTATCCTTACTGGCAGATCCATTCGGGCTTTCTGCATTCTTTAGCGAAACCCGCTCCTGGACTACTGCACAACGCAATAGTTTGTTGTTTCCGCTGAAAGGAGTTTTTCTTTCCAACCGTTTATTATGGATTGGTTTTGCTTCATTATTATTGATTTTGGGTTACAGGTTTTTCCGGTTCCAGGTAAAGCTTCCTGCATCAGGAAAACATAAACGATCATTAAAGCCTGTTGCTGTAATTCCCTATAAAAGAATGACGGCTAACCCGCAGGGATTTTCTTATCACTGGAATGCTTTTTATTCCCAACTGAAACTGGAAACTATTTCCATGTTCAGGCATATACCATTCATGGTGATGATGATCCTTTGGATATTTATGTATGCCGTGGAAACAAAGGATTCATTATTTGGCGGCCCTTACAGCATCAAAGCTTATCCTTCTACGGCTCTCCTGTTGCAGGAATTCAGTACTATAAAACCAGCCATGCTCCTGATCATATTTTATGCAGCCGAACTTATCTGGCGCGAACGAACTGTAAATATTCAATCGCTCGTGTATAGCACACCTGTGAAGAATATCGTGCCCTGGGCTGCAAAAACGGCTGCGTTGGGAATATTGATCGCCACGATTATTACTGCCAACATCGGTATTGGCATCGGTTTGCAACTGGCTAATGGATATACTCAATTGGAACTGCCACGTTATGCAAGCCTGTATTATTACAGCGGTTTCCCATTGGTTCTGTTTGCTGTGCTGGTTGTTTTCATTATGTCGTTTACACAAAATAAATACCTCGGCATGCTGCTTTGCCTGGTTATAGCAGCCATCATCCTGTTCAGCGGCCGGTTAGGAATAGAACACTACCTGTTGCGTTATGCTTCTGTGCCCGAACTTTTGTATTCGGCAATGAATGGATTTGGACATTATGCCAAAGCATTTAACTGGTACATGCTTTACTGGTCTGGACTGGCTGTGGTGTTATCGCTGATCACAATTGCCTTATGGCAAAACAGCCGCCAGCTAAGTTTCCGGCAGCGGTTACGCACAGCAGGCAGCCAATGGGGAAAGCCAGGCAAACTCATTTTATTCATAGGCCTGTTAATCTGGATCGGCGCTGGCAGCTGGATCTATCAGCAAACGAATATTACCGGTAAATACAAAAACAAACTTGCACAGAAAGCATGGCAATTAGAATATGAAAAGAAATATAAATCCCTGGCAGATATTTATCAACCGGTAATCAAAGAAGTAAAAACTGTTGTGGACCTCTACCCGGAACAGCAGAGATATACAGTAAAAGGAACTTATCGTTTAAAAAACGAATCGTCTGCACCAGTAACTGTCCTTTGGTTAGGCACAGACCCGGAAGTTTCTTCCGCGAACTTTTCTGTTCCATCATCCAAAAAAGGATTGTATGACCAGGATTTCAACGAGCAACGATATGATCTCTTAACGCCACTCCTACCAGGCAAAGAAATAGAGATCCGGTTTTCGCTGGAAGCAATCCGTTCCGGTTTCGTCCCATTCAACAATGAGCATTCAGTAGTTGAAAATGGTTCTTATATAGAGCTGGAAAAGTATCTCCCCTTCCTGGGTTATAACGACCGCTATGAATCCGGTGATAAAATGGCCCGTAAGAAAAAAGGGTTGCCGGAAAAACCGGTACCGCTGCCGGCAGATACTCTTTATCACCTGGTTGATTACGAAACAACCATTTCTACAATAGCAGATCAGCAAATAGTAACAATAGGGCAACTGCAGAAACAATGGAAGAGTGGAGACCGGAATTATTTT
>CBHEUU010000404.1:0-5004 GCA_965990355.1 uncultured Chitinophagaceae bacterium | reverse complement strand
GCAGATCATATCTGGTCTGTCGCTTACCGATGATGTAGTGACGGGTTATAAAGATATTTCAAAGAATAAAAAAACAACCACTACGGAAAAGAGTCCTTTCCTGCCGTCAAGGCCGGCAGGTAACAGGGGAAATCAGGGACCACCAAGATAGTTAAATGAGGGAATGATCAATATTGTTCAATATGCAATGATCAATTATGCCAGCAAAAATTCTTGATATAAATAATCTTAAGCGCGAGTTCAAAATGGGCAGCGAAACAGTAAGAGCTCTCAAGGGAGTTTCCTTCTCCGTAGAAGCAGGAGAGTTTGTTACCATTATGGGCAGCAGCGGTTCCGGGAAAACAACTATGCTCAATATACTCGGTTGCCTCGACCAGCCAACAGATGGCGATTATCTGCTGGATGGTGTAAATGTCAAACAACTTTCCCGTAATGAACTGGCGAGGTTGCGCAACAGGAAGATCGGTTTTGTGTTCCAGTCTTATAATCTTTTAGCCCGTACCTCCGCTTTGGAAAATACTGAATTGCCTTTATTGTATAATTCAGAGATCCTGGGCAAAGAAAGACAGGCACGTGCGGTAAAAGCATTGGAAGCAGTAAAACTGGGCGACCGTTTGCATCACCTGCCCAATCAATTATCAGGCGGACAACAGCAACGCGTTGCCATCGCAAGAGCATTGGTAAATGAACCGATCATGATCCTGGCGGATGAAGCGACCGGCAACCTCGACACTCGTACTTCCTATGAAATAATGGCCCTTTTACAGGAACTGAATCAACAGGGCAAAACGATCGTATTTGTAACACATGAACCGGATATTGCCGCATTCAGCAGCCGTACGGTCACCTTGAAAGATGGGAAGGTTATCAAAGACCTGCCGAATAAAAATATTAAATCAGCAAAGGATGCACTGGCTGCGTTGCCGGTGAGTGATGATTATTAAATATATACTGATGAACGCTCTTAATCTTTTACAATTGGCCTGGCGGGCATTGCTCCGGAATAAACTCCGCGCATTCCTTACCATGCTCGGTATTATTATCGGTGTTGGTTCCGTTATCACCATGGTGGCCATTGGAGAAGGTTCAAAGCAAAGCATCCGAAGCCAGCTTTCTTCCATGGGTTCCAATATGGTCACCGTCCGTCCCAGCAGCAATCAAACCGTAGGCGGCGGTGCGAGATTGGGTGCATCTGATTTGCAAACCTTAAAAGTGTCAGATGCTGAGTTATTAAAAAAACAGGCCTCCTATCTCACAACAGTGTCCCCGGCTGTTTCTGCTAATGGACAGGTGATCAACAGCGCCAAGAACTGGCCCACTTCCATACAGGGCGTCAGTCCCGAATATTTATCCATCCGTGAATGGAAACTGAAAGATGGTATCACTTTTTCCGATGAAGATGTAAAAACGGCCAATAAAGTTTGCCTGCTTGGTCAAACAGTAGTGGACAATCTTTTTGATCCCGGTGAAAACCCTATTGGAAAGACAATCCGGTTCGATAAAATACCCTTGAAAGTGATTGGTGTGCTGGAAGAAAAAGGAGAGAACACATTCGGGCAAGACCAGGATGATGTCATTCTTGCTCCTTATACCACGGTGCAGAAACGGATATTGGCTATTGATTTTATTCAAACCATTTATGCCTCCGCCATCGATGAAAAAAGTTCTTCCCTTGCCACGGAGGAAGTAACTTCCCTTCTCCGCAAAGCCCATAAACTGCAAAACGGGGAAGAGGATGATTTTACGGTGCGTACCCAGGCTGAGCTTATCAGCACTATCAGCTCCACCAGTGAACTGCTGACTGTATTGCTGGCAGCTATTGCAGGCATTTCATTAGTAGTAGGTGGCATTGGTATCATGAACATCATGTATGTATCCGTAACAGAACGTACCAAAGAGATCGGTCTGAGAATGTCTATTGGTGCAAGAGGACTGGATATCTTATTACAGTTCCTGGTAGAAGCGATCCTGATCAGCATCACCGGCGGGATTATTGGTGTAGCCCTGGGATTGACCGCTTCCAAACTCGTAAGCATTTTCCTTTCATGGCCTACACTGGTGTCTCAGTCATCTATCGTGTTATCATTTGCGGTTTGCGCCATAACAGGTGTGTTCTTTGGGTATTATCCTGCGCAAAAAGCATCGAGACTGGACCCTATAGAAGCGTTGAGATATGAATAAAAAAAAGCCGGGAATTAAAACTCCCGGCTCTTTTTTTATGTGGTCAACATATTAAATCAGTTCTATCTCGAAATTCACCAGCTGCTTAAACTGTTCTATTCTCTTGTCAATGTCTGCTTTACTCACTTCTTTCAATCTTGTAGGACCGAATTTCTCCACGCAGAAACTTGCCAGTGCAGAACCCACAATTATCGCCCTCTTCATATTTTCAAAAGAGATATCTCCTGTTTTGGCGAGGTGACCCATAAATCCGCCGGCAAACGTATCACCAGCACCGGTGGGATCAAACACTTCTTCCAGCGGCAGTGCAGGCGCAAAGAACACGTTATCTCCATGGAACAATAAGGCACCGTGCTCACCTTTCTTAATGATCAGGTATTTCGGACCCATTGCCATGATGCTTTTAGCAGCTTTTACCAGTGAGAACTGGCCGCTGAGCTGGCGTGCTTCCGCATCATTCACCATCAGCAGATCAACATGCTTTAATACCTCTTCGAGGTCAGGCATAGCCACTTCCATCCAGAAGTTCATAGTATCCATTGCGATCAGCTTGGGTCTTTTCTTCAATTGCTTGATCACGCTCAGTTGTATCGCAGGCACCAGGTTGCCCAGCATCAGGAATTCAGCACCCTGGTAAGATTCAGGTATTTGTGGGTTAAAATCTGCCAGTACATTCAGGTCGGTCACCAGGGTATCACGGCTGTTCATATCCTCATGATAGCGGCCACTCCAGAAAAAAGACTTTTTATCGGGAACGATCTCCACTCCTTCCAGTTGTACACCCCTTCTCTTCAGTTCTTCCATTTCTTCTTTCGGAAAGTCATATCCTACGATAGATACCTGCTGGATGGGTTGGACGAAATTAGCAGCGGCATAAGCCACATAGGTAGCGGAGCCCCCAATGATTTTATCAGTTTTGCCAAAAGGAGTTTCGATCGCATCAAAGGCCATGGTGCCTACTGTAATTAAAGACATAGATTAAAATTAGGTTCAAAAAAAGCCGGGAGCCGGGGCCGGAAAGGCCCTGCTGGCATTGGTTATAAAACGGCGTGCAAACCTACATGAAATTTCAACATGAATTGCAGGAATAAAACCCAATCAGGGCTTATCTTTGGGCATGGCTAAAATACAGCGCAGAAAGGCATCTAAAAAGGACCTCATCCTGCAAAAAGCAGCCCTTATGTTCCGGGAAAAGGGGTTTGCCGCAACTTCCATGCGGGATCTCGCCGAAACGGTTGGGATTGAAGCCGCCAGCCTGTACAATCATATACAGTCCAAGTCAGAGATCCTGCAGGACATTACTTTCCGTATTGCCAATGATTGTAATGTGCACCTCGACAGCCTGAACAATAACGGGATGAGCTCCATTCAAAAGATCGAATCATTGATACGCTTCCATGTACAGATGATGATTAACCACTTTGAGGATTACTATGTAATGGTCAATGAATGGATGCATCTTTCAGAACCCTATCTCACCAACTTCAGCGTGCAACGCCGGAATTATGTACGGAAAATGGAAGGTATTATACAGGAAGGTATCGATAATAAGGAAATGAAACCTGTCATCCCTTATGTTGCCGTGCTTACCATCCTGTCATCTGTAAGAGGCCTGGAATTCTGGCACCGGAGCCGCCAGCGCATCACTCCTGCAGAGATGGAA
Source organism: uncultured Chitinophagaceae bacterium (assembly GCA_965990355.1). Taxonomy (GTDB): domain Bacteria; phylum Bacteroidota; class Bacteroidia; order Chitinophagales; family Chitinophagaceae; genus Terrimonas_A. The sequence goes on along the minus strand of CBHEUU010000404.1, from coordinate 1,160 downwards.
GACAACCTGGTGAATCATCTTATCAACGGGCTCAGGAATCAGTAAATGCTTACCTTACGTCTATTGCCATTTGAAATCAAACAGTTTTATGTCCCTTCATTTCCATAAACTCCGTGTAAAAGAGATCCGGAAGGAAACGGATGATTGTGTATCCATCAGTTTCGATATTCCATCCGGATTGAAAGACCTTTTTCTTTTTGAACAGGGACAGAACATTACACTCCGGCGCGACCTGAACGGTGAAGAAACAAGACGCTCCTATTCCATCTGCACTTCCCCTTTTGAAAATGAGCTTCGCGTTGCTGTTAAAAGAGTGGAAGGAGGACTGTTCTCTGGTTTTGCCCATTCAGATCTTCATGCAGGCGATGAAATAGAAGTGCTGCCCCCTACCGGTAAATTCAATACCAAACTGAACCCCGTCAATACCAAGAAATATCTTGCCTTTGCAGCCGGCAGCGGTATCACTCCTGTTATTTCTATTATCAAAACCACTTTGCAAACAGAGCCCGGCAGTTCATTCACACTGGTGTATGGCAACCGCAGCCGTCATTCCATCATATTTTTTGAAGAGCTGGAAGCTTTAAAAAACAGGTATCTCCATCGTTTCAATCTTATTTATATACTCAGCCGTGAAGGGACCGACACGCCTGTAAATGCCGGCAGGATAGATGTAAATAAATTAACTGAACTATCAAGACTGATCAATTATCAGTTAATGGATGAAATATTTATTTGCGGTCCGGAGGAAATGATTTTTACCGTAAAGGATTTTATGGAAAAGGAAAAGATCGATGAAGGAAAAATCCATTTCGAACTTTTCACCACACCAGGACAGAAAAAAAATACTATGTTCAATCTCTTCTCCAAAAAGAAAAAGGCACCTGGCAAAAGCCTTGTCACTATCAGGCAGGATGGCCGTACCATGGATTTCGAACTGGCGCCTGACAGCGAAGACACTATTTTAGATACTGCGTTAAAACTTGGAGCCGACCTGCCTTATTCCTGCCGTGGCGGTGTTTGTTGCACTTGCAAAGCAAAACTACTGGAAGGACAAGTGGAAATGGATATGAACTGGGGGCTTGAAAAAGAAGAAGTGGAACAAGGTTATATACTTACCTGCCAGAGCCACCCGAGAACGCCGAAGGTGGTAGTGGACTTTG
>CBHEUU010000403.1:0-5030 GCA_965990355.1 uncultured Chitinophagaceae bacterium | reverse complement strand
TTCTTACCAAACCATATCTTGAAAAAGTAAAAGCACTGGCAGACGTGTTCCGGCCCTATGGCATAAAAGTTTATCTCACTGCAAGATTCAGCGCCCCGATAGAACTTGGCCGCTTAAAAACAGCAGATCCGCTTAATGCGGAAGTCCAGAACTGGTGGAAAGAAAAAGTAAAAGAGATCTACAGTTATATCCCCGACTTCGGAGGCTTTCTTGTAAAAGCAAACAGTGAAGGACAACCTGGTCCGCAGGATTATCAACGCACGCATGCAGATGGCGCCAATATGCTGGCAGATGCAGTGGCCCCTTTCAAAGGCATTGTTATCTGGCGGGCTTTTGTTTACAGCAATGCAAACCCCATTGACCGGCATAAGCAGGCCTATGATGATTTTGTGCCCCTCGATGGAAAATTCAGGACCAATGTAATGGTGCAGGTAAAAAACGGCGCCATTGATTTTATGCCGCGCGAACCTTTCCATCCTTTGTTTGGCTCCATGCCAAAAACACCACTGATGATGGAATTCCAGGTAACGCAGGAATATACAGGACAAGGCACTAACCTTGTTTTTCTTGCCCCTTTATTCAAAGAAACCCTCGAAAGCGATTCTTATTATAAAGGAAAGGGCAGCACAGTCGCCAAAGTGATTGATGGAAGCCTGGATGATCATCAGCTGACAGGCATGGCGGGTGTTGCCAATATTGGCAATGATATAAACTGGTGCGGCCATCCCTTTGCGCAGGCAAACTGGTATGCGCTTGGGCGTTTAGCATGGGACCATACCATTTCCAGCGAACAAATTGCTGAAGAGTGGCTGCGCATGAGTTTTACCAACAGCCAAAAATTTCTGAAGCCTGCTGCCAAACTGATGCTGGAAAGCCGTGACATTATGGTGCAATACTCCAACCCTATCGGCCTGCATCATATTATGGGGACTGGCCATCATTATGGCCCTGCTCCCTGGATCAGCAACCTCAACCGGCCGGAATGGAATCCTGTTTATTATCACAAGGCAGATAGCATTGGCATTGGTTTCAACAGAACGGAAACAGGCAGCAATGCTCTTGCCCAATATAAACCCGAAGCAAGAAAGCAATGGGAAAACATAAATACCTGTGAAGAGAAAAACCTGCTTTGGTTTCATCATGTTCCCTGGAACTTTAAAATGAAAAGCGGACGAGGCCTGTGGGATGAATTATGCTATCAATATTACACCGGTGCAGAAAGAGCCGGGCAGATGCAGCATAGCTGGAAAGCATTGGAGCCATTTGTAGATAAACAAAGATTTGAGCAGGTAAGCATGCTTTTGAAAATACAACACGACGAGTCTATCTGGTGGAGGAATGCCTGTTTATTGTATTTCCAGACATTCAGTAAAATGCCCATTCCGGCACAATATGAAAAACCGGATAAAACGCTGGAGTATTATAAGAGCCTGCGGTTCCCGTTTGCCCCGGGTAATTAACTAACGAATTAAACCAACCATACTAAGATGACAGCAACGAGAAGAAAATTAGCCATTGTGACCGGAGGCGGTTCAGGCCTTGGTCTGGCTATTGCCGAGAAGTTTGTGCAAAACGGGATTCAAACCATTATCATCGGAAGAAATAAAGAAAGACTGGATGCAGCAAAGCAAAAACTTGGGGAACTGGTCCATGCCATACAGTGTGATGTAACGGACCTTTCTTCCATTCCGGGTTTTGTAAAAAAAATAGCAGAACAGTTTGGCCAGATTGATATACTCGTGAACAATGCGGGTGCTAATATGAAAAAAGATTTCACCGAAGTAACGGATGAAGATTTTCAACAGATCATCCTGACCAATCTTACAGCAGTTTTCACAATGAACCGCGAAGTGGTAAAACAGATGCTGAAAAGCCAGTCGGGCTGTATCATCAATATAAGTTCCATGGCTGCCCAGTATGGCATACCCAAAGTGATTGCTTATTCAGCCAGCAAAACAGCCATTGATGGGATGACAAGGGCTATGGCTGTTGAATTGTCTCCCAAAGGCATCAGGGTAAATTCCATTGCTCCAGGGTTTATCTATTCAGAAATGACAGCTAAAGCGCTGGACAGTGATCCGGAAAGAAAAGCAAAAGTGTTTGGCCGGACGCCGATGGGAATCATGGGGCAACCTCAGGATATCGCAGAAACGGCTTATTTCCTTACCAGCGATGCTGCCAAATTCATAACCGGTGTTGTACTCCCTGTAGATGGAGGAAACAGTATTGGGTTCTAGACCATAAATAACACGATGAGATGAAAAAAAAACTATCGGCTCTTACCATAAGCTTGTTCACGGTTTGTTGTCATGCTCAAAATATCGTTGCAGATAAATCTTCAAAGGAAACATTTTCCCTGAAAGATGCTGTGATCTGTGTGGATCCGGGTGATTTTCCCCTGGTGCAGCAGGCAGCTGTGTTATTACAACAGGATATAGAAATGGTTACTGGCATCAAACCTGTTATTCAGTCCAGTGCTTCAAAGAAACCAGCTATTATCATTGGCTCACTGGCAAAATCAGCATTGATCAGATCCGTAGAAAAATCAAAGCAGATCAGTGCTGCCGGGTTAAAAAATAAATGGGAAGCTTACCTGCTGCAAAGCTCTGCCAATACCCTTATTATCGCAGGAAGCGACCGGAGAGGAACGGCTTATGGTGTATTTGAGCTGTCGAAGCAAATTGGTGTATCCCCCTGGAACTGGTGGGCTGATGTGCCGGTCAAAAAGAAAGAAAACATCTTTATTAAAAAAAATCTTTCTGTTACTGATGCACCAAAAGTAAAATACCGTGGCATTTTTATTAATGATGAAGCGCCGGCATTATCCGGTTGGAGCAAGGAGAAATTTGGCGGCTTCAATCATCGCTTTTATGAAAAAGTTTTTGAGCTCATACTTCGGTTAAAAGGGAATTACATCTGGCCGGCCATGTGGGGAAATGCTTTTTATGATGATGATTCGTTGAACATTAAATTGGCGGACCAGTATGGCATAGTGATCGGCACTTCGCATCATGAGCCGCTGATGAGGGCACACGCCGAATGGGGAAAGTATGGAAGCGGTAAATGGAACTACGATAGCAATGAAGTAAAGCTGAAAGAATTCTGGCGGGGTGGTATGCAAAGAGCAACCAATGAAAAGATTGTGACAGTGGGTATGCGCGGTGATGGAGATGAGCCTATGTCGAGGGAAACGGCTACTACATTGCTGGAGAAAATCGTGGCAGATCAGCGCCGGATAATCTCTGGTGTAACAGGTAAACCTGCCAGTGAAACTCCTCAGCTCTGGGCTTTATATAAAGAAGTGCAGGATTATTACGATAAAGGAATGAGAGTGCCGGATGATGTGACGCTATTGCTTTGTGATGATAACTGGGGAAATATCCGGAAGCTGCCAAAGCTTACTGAGAAATCAAGAAAAGGTGGCTATGGCATCTATTATCATTTTGATTATGTAGGCGGGCCAAGGAACTATAAATGGCTTAACACAAATCCGCTGCCGCGCATCTGGGAACAAATGCACCTGGCCTGGGAATACAATGCCCGCCAGATCTGGATTGTCAATGTAGGAGATATTAAACCGATGGAGTTCCCTATTTCTTTTTTTCTTGACTACGCGTGGAATCCTGAAAAGATCGGTGCCGGTGATCTGCAAACTTATAGCGAAAAATGGGCTGCCAGCCAGTTTGGTCAGCAAGAAGCAAAAGCCATCGCTGATATTCTCGCCAAATATGCCAAATACAATGGCAGAAGAAAACCTGAATTGCTCGATGCCAATACTTATAGCCTGAATACAGGCGAATGGCAACAAGTGGTGGATGATTATAATCATCTGCTGAAAAAAGCGGAAGAGACCGGTAATTCATTACCTGCAGAATATAAAGATGCGTATTTCCAGCTTGTGCTGCATCCAGTAAAAGCATGTGCTAACCTGAATGAGTTATATTATAATGTAGCATTAAACAAGAATGCATACAACAACAAATGGATGGAAGCAAATGGTTATGCTGATAAGGTAAAGCAACTTTATATAAACGATTCCCTTATTACCCTTGAATACCACCGGCTCAATAATGGTAAATGGAACCAGATGATGAGCCAGACCCATATTGGTTACACTTCCTGGCAGCAGCCAGCCCGGCAAAGAATGCCGGAAGTAAAATATGTAAAGGCTGATTCTTCGGTACAAAAAATGGATGCAGGTATAAAAGATGTAATGAGGGCCAGTATCCCAGCAGGCGAGACCGGTAATGTATTCTACCAGGAAGAAAAGAAAGGAGTCTCCATCGCAGCTGATCACTACACCAGGGCTATCAACACCGGCAAAATAAAATGGCAGGTATTGCCTGATCATGGGCGGACTGGCTCAGCTATCACGCCTTTTCCTGTTACGGCAGCAGAACAAAAACCAGGAGGCAACGCAGCACACCTGGAATATGAGGTGTACACCTACAGTGAAGGTGGATTATCCATTCACACCTACCACTCTCCTACCCTGAATTTTCATAACACTGAAAACGGTTTGCAGTATGCCATTTCCATTGATGATGAAACACCACAGATCATCAGTATTAATAAAGAAGACAAAAACTCGATCAGTGGTATCTGGAATAAATGGGTGGCAGAGAATATCATCATCAAATCAAGCAAACATAAAATAGTTAAGCCGGGTAAGCATATTGTAAAATACTGGATGGTGAACCCGGGAGTGGTGTTGCAAAAATTGGTGCTGGACTTTGGTGATACAGAAAAAACATATCTAGGTCCTGCTGAGACTTCAAAGTGATAGGAACAAAATCGTAAAGAAGCCATATCAATCCATAAATGAACCAATAATATGAATAAATCCATTTCACAAAAATTGTCTGTATTTGAAAAAGTAGGTTATAGCCTTGGAGACCTCGCGGCTAACCTCGTGTTCCAGACCCTTATGACCTATCTAGCTTATTTCTATACCGACATATATGGGTTGAAAGCAAACGATGCTTCGGCCATTATACTGGTTGTTGGACTGGTTGCTGCCTTTGGCTTTA
>CBHEUU010000402.1:0-5072 GCA_965990355.1 uncultured Chitinophagaceae bacterium | reverse complement strand
TGTATTCCCGTGGTCATAAAAAACCTTTCTCACGACTGGCCCGCTTATTCAAAATGGAACTGGGATTACTTTAAACAACTGGTAGGAGACAAGAAAGTTCCCCTGTATAATAATGTAAAAAGCGATGCCTACACACCTATCAACAAAGCTGATGACTATAAAACCTTTGGTGAATACATTGATATGATCAGCAAAGGCCCGGCAGGATGGCGGATATTCCTGTTCAACATCTTCGATCATGCACCACAGTTAATTGAAGATTTTACCTGGCCTGAACACCTGATGAAAGGCTTTGTAAAAAAATACCCGATGCTGTTTACCGGCGGCGCCACCAGCATTACACATATGCACTTCGATATTGACCTTTCCCATATTTTGCACACACAGTTTGTCGGGCGCAAAAGAGTGCTCATGTTCCCGCACGATGAGCAACACAAACTCTACCGCAAACCTTTTGAAGTATTAAGCCTTGCTGATTTTTCCCACTATTATGAAGGCAATGGCACGCCTGATTATAACTCTTTCCCTGCACTGAAGCTCGCACAGGGTTATGATTTTATACTGGAGCACGGCGACACTTTATTTATGCCTTCCGGTTACTGGCATCACATGGAACCTTCTATCGGCGGCAAACTCAAAGGCGCCTGGAATCTGCTTGGCATGCGCAGCATTGATACCTTCATGAAAAGGACTGCACCGAAATGGTGGTATGAGAATAAGAGGAAAAAAGTATTCGCCGCAGCAGAAAAGGAAATCAGCGGAACGGTAAGTCTTTGAGAATTGAGCGTTGAATATTGAATATTTTACGCAAACTCTGAATACAATAATCAATATTCAACGCTCAATTCTCAACGATCCTGATCAGGAAGCGATCGTCCAGGTTTCCCTGCCACGAAGCAATGCATCCAGATCTGCCGTCTTTCTTGCTTTCGCATCTTCAATCTGTAAAGACATTACTTCTTCATAGCATGGCCTGTCTGTTTCATAAAACACACCAAAAGGCCTTGGAAGATGTCCTTCTTTTTTCGGATCATCAAAAATGCGGGTCAGTATTTGCGCTTTGTAAATATCCTGTTCATCGTGAATCCAGAGATCATCGGCACTGAAGCCATCTGATAAGTTTACCACTTTCGGCGTAAAACCATCCAGGCGGATCCCTTTATCATTGCCTGCGCCAAACAATAATGGCTTACCATGCTCAAGGAATAAAGTTTCCTGCGCTTTAGAGCCTTTTTCTGTAAATATTTCAAAAGCACCATCATTAAAGATGTTGCAGTTCTGGTAGATCTCCAGGAATGAAGCGCCTTTATGCTGGTTTGTTCTCAGCAACATGGCTTGCAGATGCTTGGGATCGCGGTCCATTGTGCGGGCTACAAAACTTGCATCGGCTCCCATGGCAAGCGCCAGTGGATTGAATGGATGATCGATACTTCCAAATGGTGTTGACTTGGTCACTTTATTCTCTTCGGAAGTAGGTGAGTACTGCCCTTTGGTCAAACCGTAGATCTGGTTGTTGAACACGAGCAGGTTTACATCAAAATTGCGGCGCAGCAGGTGGATCGTGTGGTTTCCACCAATACTTAGACTGTCTCCATCACCACTCACAATCCAAACACTCAGTTCCGGGCGGCTGGCTTTCAGTCCCGAAGCAATAGCTGTAGCACGTCCATGAATAGAGTGCATTCCATATGTATTCATATAATAAGGAAACCGGCTGCTGCAGCCGATACCCGATATGATCACAATGTTTTCCCTGGGAATGCCGAGGGTAGGCATTACTTTTTGCACCTGCGCAAGGATGGAATAATCCCCGCAACCCGGGCACCAGCGTACTTCCTGGTCTGTCGCAAAATCTTTGGCCGTTAAAACCGGTCCTGTTACAGTCTCACTCATACTATTCAATTCCGGCAAATTTACGATTAAAAGTAAAAGTTCAGCTCTTAAATAATGTCATAAAACCGCCAGCCGGAACTACCTCCAATACCCGTGTTTATTTTATACAATCTATTCCCTGTTTCTTACCAGACAATTATACCCGCAGCTTCAGGAAAATAATGACGAAGTCGTACTTTCACCTTCCCAAAATTCCTGTATGGTAAAAATCTCTCTTGTTGTCGCTTTTCTCACCTGCGCAACCATCCTGCATGCACAAAATGGCGCTGAACCGGTAAAACTGACCGATATGCTGAAAATAAAATCGGTAAATGCCGTGTCGCTCAGCCGCGATGGAGCTAAAGCGCTATTGGGCCTCACCACTATAGAACCGGACGGGGATAGCAAAGGAGAATATAAATATGTCAATCAGCTTTGGCTGGCCCCCACAGATGGCAGTGCTGCTCCGCGTATGCTCACCGCCAAAGAAAACGCTTCCCAGGCAGCCTGGAGCCCCGATGGAAAGCAGGTGGTTTTTGTGCGTATCACCGAAGGGAAATCCCAACTTTTCCTGTTGTCCCTTGACGGAGGTGAAGCCCGGCAACTGACCCGTTCAAAATATGGGGCAGCTACTCCCCGCTGGAGCCCCGATGGAAAACAGATCCTTTTTTCCGGCAGCATTTCTTTCCGCGATCTGCTGAAAGATTCGGTGCTAAACCCGGGGAAAGGCATTCCAAAATGGGCTTTTGAAAAACCGGGACTGGCAAACAACCAGGTATTCAATTCTTCCACAGCAAAAGCAGATCCCGATGGCAACCTGGAAGAAGCCAGGGCCTGGCTCGATAATAATGCCATTGACCGCAAAGCCAAAGTAGCCACCAAGCTCAATTTCCAGGACGAAATGGATGTGAACACCGACATGAACTTCACCCATTTTTTTATCACCGGCATTCTTCCGGATTCCAAGCCAGTGACGCTTACTAAAGGATTTTTCCGGATCGGCGGCGCTGATTTCACCCCCGATGGCAAGCAGATCATTTTTACAGGCAGCCTGGATTCAGTACAGCATCCCGACAGGGTGCTGGAAAACGCTATCTATTTAATGAATACAGACGGCAGCCAGCTGACCACTTTGCTGAGTGAAAAAGGAAAAACCTTTTCCGCTCCCAAAATCTCCAACTCCGGCCAATGGCTCGCTTTTCAGTATAGCACCATATCATTTGTAACCGTGCCTGTACTTGCAATTATGCCATTGAAAGGAACCGGCAGCATTACTGATATTCCATTCGATCGCAACAAAGGAAACTACACCTGGAGTGATGATGATAAGTTTCTTTACTTCTCTGCGCAAAGCAATGGAGGCAATCCGCTTTACCGCGTTGATGTGAAAACAAAAAAGATAGAACAGTTAACCGATTACAATAGTGGCATCACAGGATTTGATCTTGCAGGGAATAAACTTGTTTTTGCCAAAACAGAAGTGTTGAACCCTTCTGAAGTATACGTTGCTGACCCGATCGCAAAAAATGCAAAAAGGATCAGCGATTTCAATACAGGCTGGTTGCAAAGCAAAAAACTTTCTTTCCCCGAGAAACAAAGTTTTGTAAACAATAAAGGATTAACAGTTGAGTATTGGGTGATGAAACCAACCAACTATGAAGCCGGTAAAAAATATCCTTTATTGCTGGAAATACATGGTGGCCCTTCTGCTATGTGGGGACCCGGGGAAACAAGCATGTGGCATGAATACCAGTACTTCTGCAGTAAAGGTTATGGTGTTGTGTACAGCAACCCGCGTGGAAGCGGTGGCTACGGATTGAATTTTCTCCAGGGAAATATTAAAGACTGGGGCAAAGGCCCCACCAGTGATGTGTTAACAGCACTTGATAAGGCAGTGGCGCAAGGCTGGGCCGATACTTCACGGTTGATGGTAACGGGAGGTTCTTATGCCGGCTACCTGGTAGCCTGGATCATTTCACACGATAACCGTTTTAAAGCAGCATGCGCACAAAGAGGCGTGTATGACCTGGCCACTTTTTTTGGTGAAGGCAATGCCTGGAGGCTGGTGCCAAATTATTTCGGCGGCTATCCCTGGGAAGATTCAGTAAAGACCATACTCGAAAGGGAATCACCCATTAATTATGTACAAAACATCCGTACACCCTTTATCATTTTTCATGGGGAGAATGACCGCCGTACAGGATTTGTACAAAGTGAAATGCTTTACCGCAGCCTGAAAGTGCTGAACAGACCAGTAGAATATGTGCGCCACCCCGGAGGCACACATGAATTAACAAGAAGCGGCAATAACCGTCAGCGTATGGACCAGATGCTGCGCACCTGGGAATTTTTTGAACGATGGATAAAAGATGGTAGACGATAATAAAAACCAGATGGACTATTTACTTGTTATTGCTTTGAACTGATTATAATAACTTGCACTTTAAATTCAAAAGTCAAAAATCAAAATGCAAAACAATCAGCCTTTTGAAATGATTTTTGCTTCTGAATTACCAGCGATGCTGCCGACGGTTTTTAATTTTGCATTTTTAATTTTGAATTATGGATAATAAATCATTCGATTTCGGCATGGTTGGCCTCGGTGTAATGGGGCGCAATCTTTTGCTGAATATAGCAGACCATGGCTTTGCTGCCATTGGCTTTGATAAAGACAGTACGAAAGGCGGTTTACTCGAATCTTCTGCCACACCAGGCACAAAAGTAAAAGGTGTGTCAAGCCTGGAAGATATGGTCTCTCAATTAAAAACACCCCGCAAGATCATGATGCTCGTGCCTGCAGGCGCTGCCGTGGATGCTGTGATCAATGATCTCCTGCCATTGGTAGAACCAGGTGATATCATTATCGACGGAGGTAATTCCCATTTTTCTGATACATTAAGAAGGATCAAATCACTTGAAGGAAAAAATATCCATTTCATGGGAATGGGTGTAAGCGGCGGAGAGCACGGAGCCCGCACAGGACCCAGCATTATGCCCGGTGGTGATGTGGAAGCCTGGAAAGAAGTAAAACCAATTCTCGAAGCAGTATCTGCCAAAGTAAATGATGAACCCTGTGTGGCTTATATGGGCAAAGATGCCGCAGGCCACTATGTGAAAATGGTGCACAATGGTATTGAATATGCCATCATGCAACTGATCAGTGAAGTGTATGATTTCATGAAACGCGGATTGGAAATGGA
>CBHEUU010000401.1:0-5073 GCA_965990355.1 uncultured Chitinophagaceae bacterium | reverse complement strand
ATAGGTTTGACGGGAGGAAGAATTTTGCATGGTTGTTGATTTTTCACAAACCTACAGGCAGGGCAGGGGGAGGGGAAATCCGTTTGACGTATGGACAAAAACAGGTGGTCTGAGGACAATCATTTTGGGATATGAAAAGGAATAAGTGACAATATTGTTAACTATTTCACATCAAAAAATAACTGTTATTATCTTTTAATAAAAGACACTATTTTGGCGCAAACTTCATGCAATGCACCGTACCATTTACTCTTTGTTGTGTTCTTCTATAATCCTGACCAGTTGCATCCGCGATTCAGCTCCTGATGAAACCAGGCAGGTATATGAGCGTTTGCATGGAAAGTACAAGGCTGTCAGTTCTATCAGCAGTGAGGCTGTAGATGTAAACCTTGATGGGACTGCTTCAATTAATATCCTGGCTGAAATACCCGATCTGGAGCATTGTAACCTGGAAATACGAATCCTGTCCGAAGGGCTGCTATGTCAGTTCTGGCCCCAACAATTTGTTGGTCATGGTACAGAACCGGCTGGTTACGATCCATCATTAACTGTACATTATGCAAACCAGGGTATAACGCGCACTTTTCCCATAGACGCCAACAGCTCTGTCCTGCAATTACAATCAGATACCCAGCCTTTGCCGGACTTGAACCGTTTCCCATTCCCAACTGCCGTTACAGTTGAAAGCACTAATATGATTAAAATTGTTTTTTCTAAAAGGTTGTATACATCGGCGGGTTGGAAAACTGTTACTGTCACTACGTTGTATGAACGGTACACAATGATCACCTGAGTCATTCTATATCCAAATAATAAAGGGTAGATGCCGCAGAAAAAATATTCAAATTACTACCGGTAATAGTTACCGGATATCATTTTTTCGTACCAAACCTTGTTACAATATCATAAATTTATGTGTTGTGCGCTATCTGAGCGAAATACTTCAATGCAATAATTAAATGATAAATCGTAAATCAACACTGATAAGGGTTATCCTTTTCTGCCTACTATGTGCCACTTTCCTTGCATTGTTTTCAGGTATAACTAAGAACTTTCCCACTGAATGGAAACAGCATTTACTACTTCTTATTACGATAGTTGTTACATATAGTTTGACAATAGTATTTACAAAGTGGGAAAAACTTCAACTGAGAAATGTAGGTATAGTTGCCAATAGAATGACTTTAAAAAAAGTAGTTATTGGTTTAGGGATAGGTTTATTTATGACTTTATTTCAACTTATGTTTGTTTTGCTATTGGGACATTATAGAGTTGCTTTAACCTCTTCCATTTCCTCCCACACAATAATTTTCTACCTGACACTTTATATTCTAGTAGCTATACGTGAAGAGTTAGCTTTTCGCAGCTATCCCTTGTTTAGTTTGAATTACAGTTATGGCTTATGGACATCCCAACTAATTATCCTGATTATATTCTCATTGGAGCATATTGCAGGCGGCATGACATGGATACAAGCATTCTTAGGCGCGGGGACAGGAGCTTTGCTATTTGGATTTGCAGCAATAAAAACTAACGGAATTGCTTTGCCTATCGGACTTCATATCGCATGGAACTTTGGGCAATGGTGTTGGGGTTTAAAAAAAGAGACAGGATTATTACATGGTATTGCGGAAAAAGGTTTGGAAAATGTTGTGGAACGAAATGCATGGATCAGTTACTTAATAATTATGGTGGTTGCCATAGTCGTCTTTTATTTTTATAGCCCTAAAAAAGCTTTGACAATCCAGACATAAGAAGAAAAGCACAGAATAGCAGATTTGGCAATAAGTTGGCCGACCAATCGCTTTTGCCATGCCCAGAAACAAAAAGCCAGCAAAATCAATACTTTGCTGGCTTTTGGAGATTTTTGATTTCTCATTTCGTGATCCGGATTGGATTCAAACCAATGACCTACTGCTTAGAAGGCAGTTGCTCTATTCAACTGAGCTACCGGACCGGTTTTAAAGCAGGGCGCAAAGATAAGTCCGCGAGGCTTTTTCTGCAAATAAACTTCTCCTGTTCAGCCCTATGAATTCAAATAATTAATGGATTATTGAACATTTTATCCACGATCCGCCAGCCCAACCCCAAAAACCTTCCACCTACTCACATGCCCCCATCAAAAACATCGTCCAATCCCTTTTCCCGCCCGACTGCAAGACTGAAATAAAACAACAAACCACTTATCCAATCGCCTAAAAAACACTTTGTTATTTCTCTATATTTGAATTTTATCAACCAAACTAAAACTGTTAAGGCTTATGATTTACCGACGCCTCCTTGGCTTTGCTCTTTTCTTATGTCTGTCCTTTACTGGTTTTTCCCAATCTGCTCCCATGGCCAATTATGCATTGGCGGCCAGGTTTTCCCCGGTTAAAGTGAATAAAATGCTTTTCAGCACCAGTGTGGACCCACATTGGCTCAAGCTGAGCGACCGGTTCTGGTATGTGTACGAAAACCGCGATGGGAAAAACTGGTATATCGTAGATGCGGCCAAATCTTCCAAACGACCCATGTTCGATCCCATTAAACTCGCTGCAGAAATTACCCGCATCGTAAAAGATCCTTTTGATGGACAACATCTTCCTATCACCAATCTGAAATTCACGGCTGACGAAAACAGCGTCCGCTTTGAAATAGTAAGCTCCCAGGATGAAGAGAAGAAAGATACGGCCAAAACAGCAGCTAATACCGGCAGCCGCCGTGGCGGCGGTGGAGGTGCAGGACGTCCTGGCGCACCCACGGCAGGTGCCAAGAAGAAAACTTTCTTTTTTGAATATAACCTGAACACCGGTGCACTCACCGAGCTGAAGGATTATGAAAAACCGAAAGACCCCGCCATGTGGGCCTCTTACTCTCCGGATAAGCGCTTTATCTTCTTTTCCAAAAAGAACAACCTTTACTATATGGACAGCGCCAACTACCGCAAAGCGCTGATCAAAGAAGATGACAGCACTATTGTTGAATATCCGCTTACTACCGATGGTGAAGAGAATTACAGCTATGGTGGTGGAAGTAATGAAACCAATGTTGACAAAGAAAAGAATAAAGACAAACGCAAAAGCATATACCTGCTTTGGTCAAGAGACGGCCGCTACTTCACTTTGTCCCGCTCAGACAGCCGGCAGGTAAAAGACCTTTGGGTGATCAACAATGTGGCCGATCCAAGACCCACTCTCGAAACCTACAAATATCAAATGCCTGGTGAAAAAGAAGCTCCCCAACGCGAAATATACCTGTTTGATTTTGAAAAGAAGACCAGTAAAAAACTGAAGGTCGCCGCTTTCAAAGACCAGGAAGTAAGCGTTTGGAGTGCTCCGCCTTTACAGAAAGAAAGGGATGACGAACGCCGTGCTTCTTTCTGGCAGGGTACAAATGATAAATTTTACCTGAGCCGCACCAGCCGCGATCTTAAACGGATTGATCTCTGTGTGGTGGATATCAATACTGATTCTGCCCGCACGCTGGTAGGGGAAAGAATGAATACGTATGTAGAGAACCGCCGTGTTGGCCTGGTAAATGGTGGCAAAGAACTTATCCAATGGAGCGAAGCTGATGGCTGGGCACATTTTTATCTGTATGATGAAAATGGAAAACTGAAAAACCAGATCACCAGCGGTCCTTTCCATTGTGAAGACATCGAAGGCATTGATGAAAAGAACCGTGTGCTCTATTTCACTGCCAATGGCCGTGAGAGCAATGAAGATCCTTATTATACCCATTTATACAGGATCAATTTTGACGGCACTGGCTTGAAACTGCTCAACCCCGGCAATTTTGATAACAGCATCAGCATTGATGACAACAACCGTTTTTTTGTAAATACTTTTTCCCGTGTGAACACAGCGCCTGTTTCCGTATTGCAGGATGTTACAGGCAAAGTGGTGATGACACTGGAAACAACCGACATGAGTGGACTGTTTGAAGCCGGTTATAAATACCCTGAACCTTTCAAAGTAAAAGCAGCAGATGGTTACACCGATCTGTATGGCGTAATGTATAAGCCATTTGATTTCGACAGCACCAAAAAATATCCCATCATTGAATACGTTTATCCTGGTCCGCAAACAGAAGCAGTAAATAAAGCTTTTGGAAAAGGCATGGACAGGATCGACCGCCTCGCACAGATGGGCTTTATCGTGATCACGGTAGGTAACCGTGGTGGACATCCGAGCCGCAGCAAATGGTACCACAACTATGGTTATGGCAACCTGCGTGATTATGGATTGGCTGATAAAAAAGCGGCTATCGAACAATTAAGCTATCGCTATAAATTCATCGATGCTGATAAGGTAGGCATACACGGCCATAGTGGTGGTGGCTTTATGAGCACCGCTGCCATGCTGGTTTATCCTGATTTCTTTAAAGTGGCCGTAAGCAGTTCCGGCAACCATGAAAACAATATCTATAACCGTTGGTGGAGTGAAAAACATCATGGCGTAAAAGAACAGATCGGCGATAAAGGCGATACCAGTTTTGTTTATAATATTGATAAGAATCCTGAGCTCGCAAAGAATCTGAAAGGTCATCTGATGCTCAGCACCGGTGATATCGACAACAATGTGCATCCTGCTAATACCATCCGCATGGTGAACGCATTGATCAAAGCCAACAAACGCTTTGAACTGCTGATACTGCCTGGCCAACGTCATGGTTACAGCAATATGACGGAGTATTTCTTCTGGAGGTCCTGCGATTTCTTTGCGCAGCATTTACTGGGTGCAGTACCGCATTCAGTAGAGATGGAAGAAATGGACAGAGAACAGGAGCAGGGTGGTGATAAAAGAACCGGCGTAGCCGCTCCGGAAGAAGAAACAGAAGATTAAGAAATATGGTTTAAGAGGTTCAAGGGTTTAAAAGTTTAAAAGGTTTAACACCTTAAACTTTTAAACCCTTGAACCTTTAAACTTTTTACCTTGCGCTTATGAATAGTCATTTCAATTACGGAACAGATCGCCTGACCGTTTCCAAAACGATTGCCATTGCCACCGGCCAACTGAAAGGCCTGCTACAACCTGCCGCCATACAAAAGATCAAGGCCAGTCATGAACATGTGCAACAGATCGTGGCTGC